>JARFRJ010000255.1 GCA_029287305.1 Hyphomonas sp.
TGCGTATTGACGATCAGACCAAAGGGGATGACCTGCGTCTGCACAGCTTCGTCCAGAACCGCAAAGGAAGACCCGACCTTTGACGGAAGACGCGCGACAGATTTGCGCAAGCCCGGTGACAGGGTTTTGGTATGCCCCGCCACCTGATAGCGGGTGATGGTCTGTATACGTGTATCATCGATCATATGGGAGCCGAGAAACCCTTCAAAGGAAAGCGGAAGCTTACCTGCAGCCAAAACCGGTTTCAGCGCGCTGGTCATATAGGGTTTACACCCAATATCGAGAAGAATTTGAGAGTGGCAACTGCCCGATAGGCCGGGCTGAAACCCTGTTCCGGCAGAAACATGCGGAGCGATGCTAAGGCCGGCAAGAGCCGCACCGGATTGCTTTAAGAATTGTCTACGATTTGTCATAATATTTACCTTTGAATATAGGATTAAAATTCTGAAGATATCTCATGCGTCTGCAAATAATCCAAGGGAGCCCTGGCCTTTTCAACAAGCGGATCAATAGCCCCTTCTTTTCTGACCTTACTTCCCCAGCTATCGGGCCACTCGGCTGTGGCGGCGGACTGTATAATGCCGGCTGACGTATTCAGCGCAGATTGATAAGCGCCTTCAAACCAGCCCCCATAATGGCTCATCGCATCACCAGCAAAATATAGGTTCTTTATGGCTGAATTTATAAACGTAGTACCCCCTGTTTCCGGGGAAGCACTTGCTATATGCCACTCCCAAAAGTGGTTATTGTTAAAAGAGTGAGCCCGTGTAATAATTTTGTAAGACCCGATCAAGGGAGCCCCAAAACCTGGACGGTCCAATTTAAACCCGACCCAAATATGGGGAACCTTAATCCAATTCACGATGGCAAATTTAGGCTCATGATCGGGAGCCCCAAAATATTTGGCCCAACCGTGAAGTCTAAGGCGAGACGACCCGCTATAAATGCCTTCAACCTGTGACAGGTATCCGGCATGACGCGCTTGGACGGCCTTACCAAGATTGTCCTTCAAATAGCCGCTCGTTCCAAAATAAAAGCCTGTAGCTTCAATTGAACTTTTTATAGTAGAATCATTACTCAGAAGATTTTTATATATATAATCGGCCTCATTTACCCAATTTGACGTATCATCAAAACTCGTGGCTCCCCAATTATAGTGCAGAGCAACAACCGTCGGAGAGTGAGAAAATGTTTCCCGCGCGCCGCTCGCATCTGTACCAAGACGAACAGGAAGAACATATGTTAAGCCTAAAGGCTGATATCCCTCCCAGTTTTCATTAAAACTGCCAAATGCAGTTTTGACCAGCGGTTCATAATCATTACC
Source organism: Hyphomonas sp. (assembly GCA_029287305.1). Classification (GTDB taxonomy): domain Bacteria; phylum Pseudomonadota; class Alphaproteobacteria; order Caulobacterales; family Hyphomonadaceae; genus CALLCD01. Next base: position 1,325 of record JARFRJ010000255.1, read on the forward strand.
AGAGGTAGGGGAAACGCTCCACCAAGGGTCCAAGTCTAGGATTGCCTTCTCAAAAGAATTTATACCCGGTCCCGTCATAGTTTGGAATATTTTGACACTATGCATCCCATCCTGCTTCTCTAAATCTCTCTTGATTAAGGATTTTGGGAAATGGGCGTACTCTGGCTTCTTCATATTTTCCTCAACCCTTTTATCATAATAGGGATACATATGGTCGGGTATGTATCTGTCTATTTCCTCTTGTGAAAAACGCGACGTAATTTCTGACTCGCTTTGTTCGAGCAGTTTTTGTGCGGCTTGATTGCTCATTGCCAGAACGAGATAATCATAGTGATGTTTGAGAATTATTTTTTCACGGTCGTAAATAAACGGAACTAAAATGGAATACTTTTTATTCCTACGACTATAAATGACACCCTTAACAGGCATCTCAGAGAAGTAATCTGTGCTCCCATTGGGGATGCTATTAATCTTATTGAGAAATTGTGTAGGGATATCGCCTTGTTCTTCAAGCTCATACTCATCATCATAATTCCAAATTATCAGGCGCATCATTTCCAGCATGCTGCGGCTGAAAAGCGGCCCAAATCCACCTGTTCCGAGGCCAATATGACCAATTTTTTCTATATCGTCATCCAGAGTACCGGCAGGGTTAACTCTAAGCCTTTCTCTTAAAAATCCCTCATAAGTTTTATCATATAAACCCTTAATGCAGGCGGTCCAAAATTCCGTCATTAAATCTGGCCAACTCGGATCACTATCCAAACCACAGGACACCATATTTGCAGCATCCCCAATCGTCATCTTTCTACTGCCATCAGAATTGTTCGCGCCAGCAGGAGGTTTGTCAGGACCGCCGGGCGGATAATAATTTGTTATAGCGGCAAAGTGCCTCTCATTCAGGTCTTCATAATCATAATCATTTCCATCATCATGATTTGGTAACCTTCCTCCATTTCGTTCTTTCCACATGCCCGCCAGCACAGATTGCTTGTTTCCACTGTACGTACCGGGATCACCTGCTGTATAAGCCGTTGGGACTTTATTGATATTGGGAAACGCCCGCATAATATCATTTCCACTTTTCACCCCAAGAGTTTTAACATAATGCCAAAACAAATGAGAGCCTGAGGGAAACCGCATAGCGCCCAGTTGAACCTTGGCGCTTCGCTGTTTAGAAAAACCACCACCAGACAATATGACAGGTGCATTGCGCCCTGCGCCAACCCCAGTTAAAGGGCTCCTCCCGGCTTCGTAAATGTCAACTCTCATACCGGCTTTGTTTAGTTGATATGCCGTTAAAAGGCCGGCCATTCCAGCGCCGACAATTGCAACTTTGGGCTTCGTTGAAAAGGGAAGCGGCTGTCCATTGGCCGTAAATGGAGATCGATCAGGATGATCCGTTTCTGGCGAAAGAATATCTGAATATTTAGCATATGCATTATCCGGGAAAAAACGGCCTGCGCTATGGTTGATGATTGAGGTAACGCTAGCTCGCCCCAATCCTGTATCTGGATCAACGGTTGGCGTTATATCTGGTTGGTCACAGTATGGGTTGCCTAATCCCGCCAAATGCCTGTGAATGGGGCTAAAATTAACAACTGGCATTATTATTTCCTCCTAATAATAACGAAGTCCGACTTTGCGCCAGACCACAAAATAATCTTTAAATGTGTGGAGGATAAATACGCCTACGGATATTCAGTGTACTAAATATAAGCATACTGAATATTGGTATACGAATTGATAGACGACCTTATACTCCAAACCTATATTATAAGTTGAAGGAATCCATATAAAATAATTTTTGTCAATTGTTCACTGCGTTTTTATATAATAAGAAACTATGTAATCTGTAATATTAAATATTGATTTTTTCAATAGTCTGTTTTTAAAGCATTATTTATTTTTATTCTGACTAAAACAATTTCAAAGACCGGTATCATAGATTTATCAGATTCAAGATCAATCAAAGACTATATACATTTAAAATTGAGCGCCCATTACTTGGCGGCCAGCCCAATGCACGCAGCACGCGCTTAATCATAGGCCTTATATTGCTGCCCCCTGTCCACAGATGGTGACGATAGAGCGTGTCCGTAGGCTGTATTAAAGTGGATTTACGCGCATTAAGCAGGCTTTAAATAAAGAAAAGCGATATAGCCTGCACAATATTCAAAAAAGCAGCAGCAATCTAATCTCTTGTTTTATATAATTTTATATGGTGCCGCGAGGGAGAATTGAACTCCCGACCTCATCATTACCAATGATGCGCTCTACCACTGAGCTACCGCGGCAAAAAATCTTCATACTTGACGATAAAACGCATACTGGCCAAGATTACTGTCTACAAAACATGCCATAGGATGAACGATGCAAAAAAGCAAGGCCAGAGAGGACGCCGCCGCCCGCAAGGCTGAGGCCTTGAGAGCCAATCTGAAACGGCGCAAAAAGGCGGCGCGCAAGGATCAGGCGACCCTGCCCGCGCCAAAGGCACAAAAAGGGTCGCCAAATGAAATGCCCACCCCTGATAAAGCCAAATAAGCCGGCGACAGTATTCCTAGGCATAATAGAGCATCTGGCCAGCGGAACGGCCAGCAGAACGGCTTTCGATATTAGATCGACCAGTCCTTACATACTCACTCTATGAACAGGCTTGGGCAGCTTTTTCGATGGCATTTGAAGACCCGGCCAGCGAGAAATGATAGGTCACTTGCGTATTGCGCTGTGAAACAGCTTCCACCCGCAATTTTGATCCGCGCTCAAGCTGACGGATCAGACCTGCATCATCTGTGTCACGGACAAAAGCCTCATTTCCAGACGAGAACAAGGTCCATTTTGAACGCCCAATGCTGACCAGGCCAGTCAAATCCTCATGCAAATCAAAGCCGACTTTTAAACTGGGTTGAAAAAGCACCCCGCTTTTGGGCCTTTGACTAACATAGAAAAATACATCGCCATGACGCGCACTACCCGGCGCTTTTTCGGTCGCCTCAGTGACAGCATAGCAAACGCGATCGCCTGCTGTTTCAGAGATGAAAACCGACCAATCCTTATATTTTGCATAAGCGGTCGGATTGGCCTGCGCCTGAGAGGCGATGAGAAAAAAGCCTGCAATCAGCGCAACATTACGCGCCATTATCGCCCTAATACGCATCTTTATCTCTCCACCTATTTGTTTGAGCCCAGCTAGAACATTTTCAACCCTGTTCGATGCTGATCATACACGAATCCAGAGGTGACTTGAAGAGCTTGAAAATTAAATTCTCTTGATTTTGCAGTAAAATGATCAATATCTTGTTCTTGAACAAATGATAATGAATACAGGTTTTAATTCCCCTATGTCCTTGGCGCTCTCCAAATCAGATTTTCAAGACCCGGCCATGCATTTACTGCTGGAAACATATGCGGCATTAAATGCAGATGATAAAGGGTCGGCCCTATCAGGCCCTCATCCTTCTGATCCGCCTCGTCGGGAGGAAGGAATGTCCTTGAGCAAGACGCCCTCTCCTAGCCTTAAAGTCTCCAGAAAAATCAATCAGCACAGCCAGGACAGGCAGAAAAGATTGGGAGCGGTTGAACGAAGTTGTACACTCCTGAATGAGATTGTGGCACTGCCCGAGCCCCTTATGGAGCATGCTCTGAATGCAGTGATGCACTCAGGCTGGAAGCATATCATCAAAGGCGTTGAGAGTTTGAAACTCGATATTAAATCAGCTGCAGAGGTTGAGCTTTTTCGCATTATGCCAACATGTTCTGTGCCTCGCCACAGCCATGAAGGGTCTGAATTTACACTGGTTATCTCTGGCGGGTTTACGGATGAAACAGGGTCTTTCGGGCCCGGCGAGCTTATCTGGAAAGGGCCTGAAGATGTTCACCACCCGGTCGCAGACCCGGGCGAGGCGTGCTATGCACTGGCCGTCAGTGAGGGGGATATAAGGCTCACCGGATATCTGGGAATTATACAAAAAATCTTCAAATTTTAGATGATACGGGGCCCGCAAATTCCATTTGTAGCCTGGACGGGATTACCCTTGTAACGGCCCGCCCGGCATAATAGGACGATCCCGCCAATGCCCCATAGTGCGATACCGGTCATACATAACCAAAGCGCCCGCTAAAGACAGATTAATGCAAAACCGGGTCGGTATTTTAACAACATAATCACAATGGTTCAGCATATCTTGGGATAGGTTTCCCCGTTCCGGCCCCAAAATATAGGCTGCCATGCGCGGATGCTGAAATTCAGGCAATTGGACCGCATCATCTGTCAACTCAATCCCAACCCGTTTTATGCCTTTTGGAAAATGCATCTCCTCTGGACTGTCCCATTGATAATAAGGCAGGTTCTTAAAGGTCCTAGATGTATCGGACTTATAAGCAAGCTTTGTACGGTCTTCTGCTTTGACAGAAAATACAAAAGCCGCCCCAAATGCATTGGCTGTGCGCATCAAAGCGCCCAAATTCATCGGCTTTGAAATGCCTTCTGCGCCAATGGCGAAATAACCACGCATCTATATCACTCCAATATATTTCATAGTTAACAGGATAAGCAGTGTCGCCAGGGGCATGATCCTGGAAAAGAGCCGCGCTCTTTGCATATAGTCGATCTGCTTTGGATATGTCTGCTGGATATACTGCGCGCCTTTCTCTTTTGTTTCCCCTTTAAAGGCCTGAAGCACGGCTTGGCGCGACTGCGCGATATCCAGCTCTGGTATATGCGCCTGAAGCGCTTTCATTAGGCTAAAGGTCAGCAAAAACCGCATTTGCATAGCAAGAGCAAAGACAAATAGGCTGAGCCCAAACAAGCTCCAGAGTAGAATGGTTAGTATCATATACTCTGCCCTCTTATTCTATACAGTTTATGACACAATCCAACCCAGCGCTACCAACAGGATGCAATTTGAATGGGCCGCCGATCTGTCCGGCTTGAAGCTGAACCTGCATATATCAACAGATCGCTAATATAAAGGATAATCGGCTTCGATCCTGTATTGTGACGATCCTTTGCCCAAATGGCTTGAATAGAGGTGAAAGCGATCCACCCAAAATTCAGACGTTGAAAACCGGCTATGGGCCGCTGTAAAGGCTTCAGCATCCCCAAGGCTTGTCTGATGACAATAGGCGAGCGTAATATGTGGCCGGAAGCGCTGGCGGACCATAGGGATACTTAGCCGACGTGCTGCTTGGATACAGGCTGAGGAAAGGTGCTGCAACTCTGCGCTTGCCGCCACACCTGCCCATAAAGAGCGGGGCTCTTTGCGCCCAAACCAGCCGGTTCCTTTCACGCTCATCTTCATTTGACGCGCTCGTAAATCTGCCAGCTTGATATCAAGGTCCGCGGCAATATCGCTGTCTACACGACCAAAATGAGCCAAGGTCAAATGTAATTGCACCTCTGTGCACCATATTGCCCCTGGCACATTGGTTTGCAGGCTGAGCAATTGGGCGCTGATATCAGGTCGGATGGACAAAGCAGCAAAGAGGCGAAGTGTAGCGGACATGGGGTCTCTTAACAGGTCATTATAAGACGATCAAAACGCAACATTCTTATGGGCGAGAGCGCGTCCGAGCTACAGATACAAGGCATAGTCACCTCACCTGTAATCTAAACGCCGCTCTCGTCTGAACGCCCGCAAGCAGGCGCTCTAGCGGGCAGAATAGTCAAACTGAGCAGCCAGTTCTGCGACGCCTTTTTCCATCTCATCACTCCAATCAAGGTCAAAGGCATCAATACAGACCTTTAATTGCTCCAGACTGGTCGCGCCGATAATTGTTGAGGTTATGAAGGGGCGGGCATCACAAAATTTTATCGCCAATTGCGCTGGATTGATGCTAAGCTCGGCGGCTAAATCCAGATAGGCATTCATCGCGCTTTCCACATTGGGCGCCTCATAACGCTGCAAGCGATTAAAGAGCTGTTTGCGCGAGCCTTCCGGCAAGGCTCCATCACGATATTTTCCTGTCAGATAGCCTTGCGCCAAGGGAGAATAGGCCAAAAGCCCAACCTTTTCGCGCATCGCAATCTCT
>JARFRJ010000299.1 GCA_029287305.1 Hyphomonas sp.
CCTTTAACCTGACGAATATCGTGTGCTTCGGCAGCGCATATCGCCGAGACGGAGCCAAAACGCATCAGCAAGGCTTTGGCAATTGGTTTAACATCGCGGCGCGGGATAAAAGCAAACAGCAAGACCTCAAGCAGTTCATAATCATCCAAAGCCTCGCCGCCGCGCGCTAATAGCCTTGTGCGCAGACGGTCGCGATGCCCAAGCCAGTGCGGCTTGTCTGTCTGCTCTGTATCAGTCATTTTGTGTCATAAAGCTTAACTGACCAGATGCGGGCAATCATACCCGGCTGGTGATTTTGTAAAGATTTCATAGCCCGTTTCAGTCACACCAATAGAATGCTCAAATTGCGCTGACAATTGGCGGTCCTTTGTCACCGCTGTCCAGCCATCTGACAGGATGGCACTGTTCTTCCGGCCTATATTCAGCATAGGCTCAATCGTGAAAAACATGCCGGGTTTCATAATAGGGCCTGTGCCATGAGACGCAGAATGGACCACATTCGGTTCATCATGAAAGAGACGCCCCAAACCGTGCCCACAAAAATCCTCCACGACAGAAAGCCTGTTTTTTCGGGCGATTTCAGTGATCGCGCCGCCAATATCGCCAAAGTGTGCGCCGGGGCGAACCACCGCAATCCCGGCCATCATCGCCTCATAGGTCACATTGATCAGGCGCTCGGCTTTGCGCTTGGGCTGTCCAGCGACATACATGCGCGAATGGTCTCCATGCCAGCCCTCTAGGATCAGTGTTACATCAATATTGAGAATATCGCCGTCTTTCAGCGCCCGGTCTCCGGGAATGCCATGACAGATCACATGATTAAGCGAAATGCAGGATGAATGCCGATAGCCGCGATAATGCAAGGTTGCCGGCAGCGCCCCATGATCAAGAATAAATGTATAGATCAGATCATCCAGATGACAGGTTTTTACCCCCGGTTTCACCTCTGTGACAAGCATATCCAGACATTCCGCCACCAATTGACCAGCCCGGCGCATGCCCTCAAAGCCGTCTGGGCCATGGGTGCGTATCTCACCGGTTCGCATAGGCAGCAGTGTCGCATCGTTCATAAGATAACTCCTTTGAAGCTGACTTTAATGTGCCAGTGATGCTTCAATGTGCCAGTGATGCCCTGTGAATACCAGTCCTAGTATAGGCTTTTTGCTTTCTCTGACCAAAACCTAGGCTGGAAGCACATTGCCGCAATCCTTTTTCTGTCTATAAATGATAAGACCATCCCTTGTTAATAGCCAAAAGAAATCATGTCATGCCCAATGCTGCTATCCTCCTGATTGGAGATGAACTTTTGTCCGGTCGCACACGGGATGTGAATTTGCAAAATATTGCCCGCTTTCTTGCGCCCCTTGGCATTCCGGTCGAAGAAAGCCGTATAGTCTCTGACAGGCAGGAGGCGATCATAAGTGCCGTCAATGC
>JARFRJ010000310.1 GCA_029287305.1 Hyphomonas sp.
GTATGCCCTGTTCAGGGGATACTCCGCCCGCGCAGCTAAGGGCGGTATACCAGCCCATTGAATTTCCGGTCACCGCGACGATATCATATTTTGAGCGGTCAATTACCAGAAAATCTGCATAGGCTGAGGCATGGATCAGTAAGGAGGCATTGTCGGCGCGCAAATGCTCTCGGGTCTGGAAGCTTTCCGCTGCATCCAAAGCTAAGAGGCTGGTTTGTTGAGCGGCGGCCCGCTCTGCTTCAATCATCGATATAAGCTCGGTTTTGTCACAATGATGCCGGGCAAGATAGCCAAGTTCAGTCTTATTATAGCTGCCACGTCCCGGGCAGATCACAAGGGCGGTCTGTTTAGAGCTCATGACGGGCTCCTGTGACAAGCTCACGGGCAGCCTCAATGATACTGTCTTTACTGGGCAAGGTCGCGGTTGCGCCTGCGCCCAGGGGAATGAAACTGTCTTCTGCTGTTAAGCGTGAAAACCTCAAAGAGGCCTCGGCATGTTCGCTCAGAAGACTCATCAAAGCTTCACTTTGCGAACCTGATCGGCGGCATTCATCGACGATTAGGGCGGTTTTACAAGACGCAATCGCGCGTAAGAGAGCAATTTCATTGAGTGGGGCGAGCCAGCGCAGATCAATGACCCGGCATGAAATATCGTAACTCTCTTCAAGCACTTTAGCGCCCTGATGAGACAGGAAGACGCCATTACCATAGGTTATAATGGCAATATCCGTGCCCTCGCCATGCTGGCCTATCTGCCCTAGAGGAATAGAGGCGCGCTCGCTGGGATGTGGATAAAGATCGCACCAGGCTTTATCTCCAGGCTCATGTAAATCGCGCTGATTATAAAGGGCAATCGGTTCAATAAAAGCAATGACACGCTGTTCCTCGCGGGCCAGCCGCACGCATTCGCGTATCATCAGAACGGCGTCGCGCCCTGTGCTCGGACACGCGATAATGAGCCCTGGAATATCGCGCAGCACGGCGAGAGAATTGTCATTATGGAAATGACCGCCAAAGCCACGCTGATAGGCAAGACCGGCAATGCGCACAATCATCGGATTGGTAAACTGCCCTTGTGAGAAAAAGCTCAATGTCGCCGCTTCTCCACGTATCTGGTCTTGTGCATTATGCAGATAGGCGAGGAACTGGATTTCTGGGATCGGTAAATACCCTGACTGGGCAAGGCCTATGGCCAGACCAAGAATGCTCTGTTCATCCAGCAAGGTATTGATGACGCGATTGGCCCCAAAACGAGCCGAAAGCTTTGCGGTAATGTGATATACACCGCCTTTCGGGCCAATATCCTGTCCTGCCATGATGATAGCAGACTGTTCCAGCATTAAATCGGTCAGCGCCCAATTGAGTAATTTCGCCAAGGATTGAGGCGTCTCCATGGCGTTTATCTCATTGCCAAAACAGGCTTTACGCGCGTCTTCAGCGATCATAGGCGGCGGACTTACCGGACGCGGCGGCGGGATGATTGAGGCACGGATATCATCCGGGTGCAGAAGTTTCGGGCGGGTGATCACAGCGTCAGAAATGCGCTTCAGTCGGGCGGCCAAATCATTATACGCCGCCTCAGTTTCAGCATATGTCATGGCGCCTAATTCCTTGACAAGGCGGGCACCATGCAAGAGCGGATCATTGGCCTCACTTGCTTCTATATCCGGTTTGGATAGATAGGCGCTTTGAATGTCTGATCCGGCATGACCATACAGCCGTACGCATTGCATATGCAAAAAGACAGGTTTTTTATGTTTGCGGATATAATCTGCAGCTTCGCGCGTCGCCTTATAAGTATCAAGGATATCCAGCCCGTTACAGGCAATATATTTCAGCCCCGCACGAGGGGCCATATTTGCGCGTACCCAATTGTGCGGTGTGGGTGTTGAGATGCCAATCCCATTATCCTCGCAGACGAATAAAAGGGGCAGGGGTATGCCCTGATAAGCTGTCCAGGCGGCGGTGTTGAATGCGCCTTGCGCGGTTGAATGGTTAAGCGAGGCATCGCCAAAACTACAGACAATCAGAGCGTCCGGCTCAAGCACAGGAAACTCTGCAACCAGACGACGACCGATCCCAGCGGCATAAGCGGCCCCGACCGCTTTGGGCAAATGAGACGCAATGGTGCTTGTTTGCGGTGGGATATTGAGCGCTTTTGAGCCCAGAACCTTGTGCCGTCCGCCTGCAATCGGATCATCAGCAGAGGCCACAAAGCTGAGCATAATATCCCAGAGCGGTGTTTGTCCGGGGGATTGACGCGCCCGCTGAATTTGAAATGCGGCATCGCGATAATGTAAAAAAGCCATATCTTTCAAGCTGAGTGCAGCGGCAATCGCGGCCATGCCATCATGACCTGAACTGGCAATCGTGTAATAGCCAAGACCAGCTTCTAGTAAGTCCCGCGCAGCGCGGTCTAATTGGCGACTGGCCAATTGCGAGAGAAAAATTTCAGCCAAGTCTGTCTTATGCAGCTCTGTCGTCTCTAAAGGCGTCGATACAGGGCGGGGCGGGAATGCCCCGCTTTGGAGGCATGAAAGGAAGTTCTGATGCACCAGAGCTGCGCGATCTTGACCCATGGCAATGGCTTTCCTTCAGATAAAATTACAGCGCCCAAACTGACCCATTTTAGCTCAGACATGCTCCAGATTAGGCTGAGTCTTGCCTAAAGAAAGCGTAGATTATTCTGCTGCCAGAGTTTCTATATTCAGTTTTGCACTCTCTTTACTCTGAAAGGTCAAAATTCCATCCTCTAGGGGTGCGGTTTTCAGCAGTTTACGGTCTGCAAAATAATCATGCAATTGTTTCCAAGGGGCCTTGGCCCCCTCGCGCGGAAGCTTACCAACAGCGCGCTGAAAATAGCCGGATTTCAACGGTTCCATATCGACAGTCTCAATCTCA
>JARFRJ010000467.1 GCA_029287305.1 Hyphomonas sp.
GTAAACAGAATTTTTTCTGCCCCAGCTTCAAACCCAAAACGGATTAGTTCCGCAGCCGAGCGTGCGGTCAAGAGACCGGAAAAATTATTGGCTGTCGCATAGTCATCAATGCTCAGAACAATTGTCTCACCAGAAGCTTGATGCTCGCGAAATTGTGCCCCAAACCCGGAATTGATAATATCAATGGGCTTAAAAATGTTGGAAAGCCCTGCAATCAGGAAGATAATCGATATTGCGACAAGGGCCTTTATTGCCTCAAAATTGGAGAAACCGCGCAACATGAAGCCTATTAACACCCTGAATGTATTGTGTGAATTAAGTTGGGGTCTAAAACTATTTCCAATTTTGGTGATTAGACAGATTTTCTTATAAAAGAAAGGTTAACAATTCGTTTACTCTTTCTTACATCTATAGGTGTATAGGCGTGTCTGGCACGTTCTGCGCGCTCATACAATCCCTAGCTTGAGAATGGCAAAATCAGTGATATATGTCTTGCGCAGATTTGCGAAAATTTACGCCAAATCCATAGATACAGATTGGTTCAACGTGAAAAATGTGTTTTTTGAGCGCCAGACATCTGACATGTTGTAAGCTCTGTGCACCTTACATCAAGCGAGTATCTTAATGGATAACAGAATATTAGTAACCGGTGGGGCGGGCTATATTGGTAGTCATACCTGTGTGGAACTTCTGAATGCGGGATATGATATTGCAGTCTATGATAATTTTATCAATTCCGATCCGGAAGCCTGCGCCCGCGTCATGCAATTATGTGATAAAGCCTTCCCTGTGATTGAAGGGGATGTCCGCGATACAGCACATCTGACAGCCACTCTGAAAGCCCATAACTGTAAGACAGTGGTGCATTTTGCGGGCCTGAAAGCGGTCGGGGAGTCGTCTGAAGACCCGGTTAAATATTATGATAATAATGTCGCTGGAAGCCTCAGCCTGCTCAAAGCCATGCAGGCGGCAGAGGCGACAAATATCGTTTTCAGTTCTTCGGCGACCGTCTATGGAGAGCCTGAATTTTTGCCATATACAGAGGATCATCCTTTACGCGCGACCAATCCATACGGCCAGACAAAGCTGATGATTGAAAACATCCTGCGCGATACGCATAGCGCAAATCCGCAATTTCGTATCGCGATCTTGCGTTATTTCAATCCATGTGGGGCGCATCAAAGCGGGCGTATTGGTGAAGCCCCCAAAGGCGTACCGAATAATCTTATGCCCTATATTGCCCAAGTGGCCACAGGCCAACGCGACGCCCTGAATATTTGGGGAAATGATTATCCAACACCGGATGGCACGGGCATCAGGGACTATATTCATGTTGTGGACCTAGCTAAGGGACATGTCAGCGCCATTGCCTATATCCTTGAACATGAGGGCTGTTTGGAAGTTAATCTGGGCAGTGGGAGAGGAGCATCCGTATTGGAGGTGCTCAAAGCTTTCTCTAAAGCGGTCGGGCGGGACTTGCCAAGCCGAATTAAAGCCCGCAGGCCGGGAGATGTGGCGGCCTATTATGCCAATGCAGACAAAGCCCGGGCCCTGTTAAATTGGCAAGCGAGCCGATCCCTGGATGAAATTTGCGCCGACCATTGGCGCTGGCAGTCGAATAATCCGAATGGCTATGAGGGCACCTAAGAGGTAAGAAGTAAGAGCTGTTAGCCGATAATATCGACTGCAAAAACATCGCGCGACGGGCCCGCTTCAATTAAACGCTCTAATATCCGGTATTCATCTTGAGAGACTGACATATGTATAAAATTATCGCCAGCGGTACCCGCACAGATATTGAGACCGCCTGGGAAGGTTTAGCTTGGACGGACCCCAGCCCGGCTGATGCGGTGGATGCCCGAGAGGAAAGCCGCTATCTTTGGCGGCTGGAAGCTTATGCCACTGATGAAGCCGCCGCCAAAGCATGCCTCGCGCTCATCCAGACAAGCGCGCAGACACTTACCCCGCATTATGAACCCTTGATTGAACGAGATTGGGTGCGCCTGTCTCTGGAAGGCCTGCCGCCCATCTCAACCCGTAAATTTCTGATTACAGGTGCCCATGGCCTGCCGGGACATAGCGGGGGTAAAAAGCCCGTTCTGATTGAAGCAGGGCCAGCCTTCGGGACCGGTCATCATGGCACAACGCTTGGCTGTCTTATGGCTCTGGAAGAGCTGGCCCGCACCCGGCGTTTTAATAATGTTCTTGATCTGGGCACCGGCAGCGGTGTCCTCTCACTGGCAGCCCTGAAACTTGGTGCAAGACGTGCCGTGGGCACAGATATAGATGGGGACAGCATCCTGACCGCCCGCGAAAACGCAGCCAAAAACAAATTAGGACTGCGGTTTAGAGCGCTCACAGCCAAAGGCAGACACACCCGGCAGGTGCCTGTCTCTTATACACATCTGACGCTGCCGACGATCCAACTCTAGTGTAGTTCTCGGTGGTGGGCGGGTGTGTGAAAATGGGGGGGGGGGGGGGGGGGGGGGGGGGGGGGGGGGGGGGGGGGGGGGGGGGGGGGGGGGGGGGGGGGGGGGGGGGGGGGGGGGGGGGGGGGGGGGGGGGGGGGGGGGGGGGGGGGGGGGGGGGGGGGGGGGGG
>JARFRJ010000002.1 GCA_029287305.1 Hyphomonas sp.
ATAAACAATTGATCGGACTCATTAAAAACCAGTGTTGGCGACATTGACGAGCGCGGGCGTTTATTGGCCGCAGGCGCATTAGCGACAGGCAGGCCGTTCAGGCTGGGAATAAAGGCAAAATCGGTCAATTCATTATTGAGCAGGAACCCGGCTGCCCAACGTGATGATCCAAAAGCGGCTTCAACTGTCGCTGTCATGGAGACTGCATTGCCGGCCTGATCAATAATCGAAATATGGGTTGTGCCGGGGGCATCCTGTGTAGTGTCGCGGCCCCATAAATTGATCATGGGGCCTCTGCCAAGCACCTCGCCGGGATCGCCCGGCTGCGGTTTGGCATTGACAGGTCCGCCTTGCCCGGCACGGCTATCCAGATAAAGCGGGCTTATCAAATCTTCAGCTGGCACGGTGACAAAATCAGCGTCCGCCACATAATGATCGCGATCTGCATAGGCGAGCCTTTGGGCCTCAACAAAAGCGATCAGGGCCTCATCCATAGAAATATCGGTAGCAAGACTTGGCAGGAGACGCTCATAAATTCCCATAATCATATTCTGCGCGACACCGCCTGAGGAAGGCGGCGGGGCTGAGCAAATCTCATATTGACGGAATTGGCCGCACAAGGCTGGGCGTTGTACGACATTATAATTGGCCAAATCTTCAAGGCTGAGAGTGCCGCCGAGGGGCGCTTCTGCCGCACTTTGTACAATATCTTCAGCAATCGCACCGCTATAAAAGGCAGAGGGTCCCTCTTGCGCAATGGCTTTTAAAGTCGCCGCATATTCAGGATTATCGCGGCGTTGGCCTTCTGCTAAAGGCTTTCCCTCAGGATAGAAATAGGCGGCTGTTTCGGGATTATCATCGAGGCGGATCGCGCCGCGCAAACGCGGATTGGCGAGCACTTCGGCAAGCCTTGGGGAGACCATAAAGCCGGTTTCAGCCAGCTCAATTCCACGCGCAAACAAGTCAGGCCAAGCGGCTTGACCATACGCATCATGCGCAGCTTTATACAGCGCAACCTGTCCGGGCACACCGACGGATCGCCCAGATTGCCAGGCCTCAACAAAGCCGAGTGTTTCCCCGCTCACCTGAAAGAGGTTTTTATCGATGGTTGAGGGGGCTTTCTCACGCCCGTCAAACACGATTATGTCTCCGCTTTCCCGCTCATAAACCAGCATAAAGGCGCCGCCGCCTAGGCCGGAGCTTTGCGGTTCGACAAGACCCAGCACGGCATGTACGGCAATTGCGGCATCCACAGCATGACCGCCCTGACGCAATATTTCAAGACCAGCTTCCACGGCTCGCGGATCGGCGGCGGCTACCATTGCACCTTTTGTCCAAGCGGGTTTTGTGGGAACTGTCTCAACGGCCTCTGCTGTTTCGAGTGCGGGGGCGTTGCTGGCAGCTTCATCAGTCGCTGTTTGTGAGCCGGGCCCGCATGCGGTTAAGCTTAAAGCAGCCAAGGCTAAATATAGAAGACGCATCGGAACCTCATCTTGGTGAATACAGATTTTTATCATAAGGACATGTTATAAAAAGCGAAAGTGTAAAATCATGTCGCAAGCTGGACAAAACAATCTGATCACTGATGTTGACGGCATTTTGCTGGGTAATGCGCAAGATGAACGGGTTAAAACAGGCACCAGCGTTATCGTGTGCGAAGAGCCGTCTGTGGCGGCGATGGCGCTTGCAGGCGGTGGGCCCGGCACTCGTGAAACCGATCTTTTAAAATCCGATACATTGGTCACCTCTGTGGATGCGATTTGCCTGTCTGGCGGTAGCGCCTTTGGCCTCGGCGCTGCAGATGGGGTTATGGCTGGCTTGAAAGAGGCCGGACGCGGCTTTGGGCTTATGGCAGAGGCGCATATTCCAAAAACGCCGATTGTTCCAACCGCGATCCTTTACGATTTGGCCAATGGCGGCGAAAAGGATTGGGGACATCCCTCACCTTATCCAGAGCTTGGTTATCAGGCGTTTAAAAAAGCGAGAAAAGAATTCACCCTTGGTAAGCAGGGGGCCGGCTATGGGGCCAAAGCCGGTCAATTGGAAGGTGGGCTTGGGTCGGCAAGTTTTGTCACCTCTGAAGGGTTCCAGATTGGTGCGTTGGCCGCGGTGAATGCTTTTGGGGCGACGCAAATGCCGGGGACGGAGTGCTATTGGGCCTGGCCTTATGAAATTGATGCTGAATTTGGGGGCTGTCGACCGCCCCCTGATTATCAGTTGAAAGGCGAAGATTGGGGGGCGGCCAAAGCCAATCCGCAGCCCGGTCAAAATACAACGCTTGGGGTTGTGGCCACCAATA
Organism: Hyphomonas sp.; assembly: GCA_029287305.1. Taxonomy (GTDB): domain Bacteria; phylum Pseudomonadota; class Alphaproteobacteria; order Caulobacterales; family Hyphomonadaceae; genus CALLCD01. Next base: position 2,300 of record JARFRJ010000002.1, read on the forward strand.
TAGCATTGACGCCGTCTGCAGCTCAAAGGGTGGCCAGCATGGCGCTGTCGGGTTTTTCGCGCGCGATCCGACCTGTGTTTACGCCTTTTGATGGCGATATTGTCTTTGTCCTGTCGAGCGGGCGTGTGCCTTTGGCGGAGCCGTCTGCATTTACCCTAGCGCGTTTGGGAGAATTGGCAGCGCTTACCCTAGCGCGGTCGATTGCACGCGGCGTCTATGCCGCTAATCGCGCGTGAATCTGCTCTGAAATAGGGATTAAAATAAAGCGAATGTCTGCGCGAGTGATATGCCGGTTCGAAAATCTGCAAACAGAGCCAGACCCCCAAATAATAAGACCATCATGTGAAGGGCAGAGGAAATCGCCCAAGATATCGCCGCTGCCAAAGCGGCCAATAGAAGCATTAACCCTGAATGAGGCTCATGATGTGTGTAGCTTTGATGGGTGTAGGCCTCACTATAGGCATATTCTGCCGCATCAAAATAGATCGATTCCTGACCTGTTTCTGCATCTGTGTTGCCATATTGGTAGGATATGGATTTTGCTTTTGTATCTGATTGGGAATCAATTGTGTCCTGCTTGGTTTCAACCTGTGCATAGGACTGAAAAGCGGCTTGAAACATTATACCGATTTCTACTTGTCCCGGCTCGGCCTGCGCTATCGTGGTCAGACCTTGCAAAGTGAAAAAGAGGAGGGCGATATAAAAGTGTTTAAACATAGATATGATTTTAGTCACTAATCCTTAAAAAAGGATGAGAAGGTGAGTGATAATTCACTCACCTTCTCCAAGGGGATATTAAGCCTTAGTTATACTCAACGGCGACGGTGAATGTGCCTGTATAGCTGCCTGTGGCTTGGTTCGCGGCAACGCCGAGGCTTCCACCAACAGTGAAACTGTCTGCGCCAGCTACCAGTGTTCCAGAAGCTTTTGAACCTGTGAAGCTGTCAACTGTCATAGAGCCGCCAGCGCCGTTTGACAGGCTGATAGAGGTTGGCAATGTGATTGTGTATGTGATGTCAGCTTCGCCCGTGACGTCGAACTGAGCGGCGGTGTGATCTTCGGTCAAGCAGGTCAGCTCAGCGCCACATGTTTTGGCGCCAGCTGCACTCACGATGACGGTGTCAGCAGCTGTCAGGCTTGGCGCGATTGTGCCGAAATAGAGGTCTGTGACAGAGGCCACTTGCAGAGGGGCAATGATTATAGCGCCGGCTGTGCCGTCGGCATCAGCAGCAAAAGACGGGGCTGCAATTGTAGCGGCCAGAGCGACAGAGGCGAGAAGTTTGATGGTTTTCATGGGGGTATCTCCAAAAGGTGTTTGTGTAAGTGTGTGTGTTCAGGGTTTAGATTTTAAAGTTTCAGGTTTGACGGAGTGTGCCCCGCCGCTTGAAAATAGAAATATCGAAAAACCCATCTGGATATCACTGACCTTTTAGGTCGATCCGCCTATCCTATGACCAGAGACCCTGACCAAAAGGTGAGGGTTTGAGGCGCGCGCGCAGCAGGCCCCAAGAGACATCTGTGCGAGATATGTGCAGGACAGGGGGAGATATTGCGCCCTAATATTCATCAACCCTTGCTAGGGCGCAAATTCTCTGTAGAGGCTGCCCCGTAGATTGAG
>JARFRJ010000020.1 GCA_029287305.1 Hyphomonas sp.
ATACTCGATTTCTGGCTGACCTTTTAGCGTCCCTCGGTGTCGACGTGTTTTGGCCAAAAGGCAGCCATGAGTGTCATTTGAATGCCGCTGAACTGACCTCGACCATCGCGCCTTATGAGCAGGTGCGTAAAATGCGGGCAAGCTTTAATGTCTTGGGTCCGTTATTGGCGCGGATGGGGCACGCCACGGTGTCCCTTCCCGGGGGCTGTGCCATTGGCGCCCGGCCTGTCAACCTTCATTTGCAGGCCTTTGAGGCGATGGGCGCAGATATTGCGATTGAAGACGGCTATGTCAAAGCCGCCGCAATACGCGGTTTACAAGGCGCGCATATCGTCTTTCCTTTCCCGAGTGTCGGCGCGACCGAACATGTGATGATTGCGGCCAGCCTAGCTAAAGGTGAGACGCGACTTGAAAATGCCGCATGCGAGCCGGAAATTGCCGATTTAGCGACCTGTCTCAACAAGATGGGCGCGAAGATTAGCGGGGCGGGGACCAACACAATTCAAATCCAAGGTGTCGAGAGCCTGACGGGCACGCACTATTCTGTGATGAGTGACCGGATTGAAGCGGGTACATTCGCGATGACAGTGGCCGCGACCGGCGGGCAGCTTGTTCTGGAAGGCGCGCCGAGTGGGGCGCTTGGCGCGATGATCAACACGCTGCGCGAGACAGGCACACAGGTCGAGATAATCCCGGAGGGCTTACGGGTTGCAAGAGACCCGGGGGCCCCCTTAAAGGCGGTAAATATTGTGACCCAGCCTTATCCCGGCTTTCCGACAGATTTGCAGGCGCAATTCATGGCCTTGATGACAATAGCAGACGGGGTCTCGATCATCCGGGAAAATATTTTTGAAAACCGCTTCATGCACGCGCCGGAACTGTCTCGTCTCGGCGCTGATATTACCGTGCAAGGGCAGGAAGCAATTATCAAAGGGGTTGAAACCCTCAAAGCCGCCCCGGTCATGGCGACAGATTTACGCGCCTCTGTGTCCCTTGTGATTGCTGGTCTTGTCAGCCAGGGAGAGACCCATATTAACAGAATATATCATCTGGATCGCGGATTTGAGGGGCTAGAGCGTAAATTATCGGCCTGTGGCGCAGATATATATCGTGACACCCTATAATCTTGCGGCTTCGGGACATATATAGCTGTCAGAACTTATCAAGGCTAAAACCATGTCGACTATAAAACCTTTGCGTCTTTTGGCTGAAGATGAAGCGGATTTACAGATTATCTCTGCGGCGGTGCAAGACGCTGTCACCCAGATCGGGGCCCTGAATTATCAGGCCCGCAAGCATCGGTTTTCGCTAGAGCTGAACCGGTTTCAATGGGAGATTTCTGCAAAGGGCGCGAAAGACCAAAGACGCGTCCGCTCTGTCCTTGCTTTTGACAGCGTGCTGTCAGTGCGCTCACGCGGCATTGATCGCAAACAGGGCGCGATGACAATCTCTCTGCTGGCGGTCGAATTTGATCCGGGCGCTGCGGCTCCGGCTGGCACAGTGCGTCTGGTTCTGGCAGGTGACGGGGAAATTGCGCTTGATGTTGAATGTCTGGATGTGACCCTCTTGGATTCCTCTACTGTCTGGCCGACCAAAAATTTGCCGGATCATGAGCAAAGGGGATAAGCGCATGGCCCGCCAATTCACCACAAAGGCCCAGGATTTTGAGACGGCCTTTGCAGATTTTCTTGCCGAACCGCGCGCCGATGATGTCAATATAGGTCAAACCGTCAGCCATATATTGCGCGATGTTGAGACCCGCGCTGGTGACGCTGTCGCCGAGTATACCGCCCGATTTGATCGTCTTCAGATTGACCCGGTCAGCCTGACCGCGCCAAGCATAGATTTAGACGCTTTGGCGCATAGTTGCCCGGCAGATTTACGCGCAGCGATTGACTTTGCGCATGACCGGATTGCCGATTATGCGCGCCGCCAGCTTCCGGAAGACATGTATTGGCAGGATTCCCTTGGCGCTGAACTTGGCTGGAGATGGACCCCGATTGATAATGTCGGTGTTTATGTGCCGGGCGGGCGCGCCAGCTATCCAAGCTCGGTTTTGATGAATATTGTGCCGGCAAAAATCGCACAGGTAAAACGCATCGTCATGGTCGCCCCTGCGCCAGAGGGGCGGTTATCTTCGGCGGTTGCCTATGCCGCGCAAAAGGCCGGTATTGATGCATATTATCCGATTGGCGGGGCTCAGGCTGTTGGCGCTTTGGCTTATGGTTGCGGGGCGCTTCGTCCGGTTGATAAAATTGTCGGGCCTGGCAATGCCTATGTGGCCGAGGCCAAGCGTCAGGTCTTTGGCAAGGTCGGGATTGATACGATAGCGGGCCCCTCAGAAATTCTTATCATCGCCGATGACAGCGCTAATGCCGAGTGGATCGCGGCAGACCTGCTTAGTCAGGCCGAGCATGACCCCTCCAGCCAATCCATCCTGATCAGCCTGTCCAGCACTTTAGCCGAGACGGTTGCGGCGGCGGTTTCGCGTCAATTGGATGTTTTGCAGACAGAACCCTGCGCGCGCCAAAGCTGGCAAAACCATGGGGCGATTATAATTGCGCAATCCTGTCAGGAAGCGGCGGATCTTGCCAATCGAATCGCCCCGGAACATTTGCAAATCTGCCTTGATGATGAGACCAAAATCCTACCGCTAATCCGGCATGCCGGGGCAATTTTCCTCGGGGCGTATGCGCCAGAGGTGCTGGGTGATTATGTCACAGGGTCCAATCATGTCTTGCCGACCAGCCGGGCCGCGCGTTTTTCTTCTGGCCTTGGCGTATACGATTTCTTAAAGCGTATCAGTATACAAAAACTGGATGCGGCCAGTTTTAGAGAGCTTGCCGGCGCTGCGAAACGATTAGGGGAGGCTGAAAACTTGCCCGCCCATGTGAAGTCTGTCACCATACGTTTATAAAAGAAATTGAGAAGAGATGTCCCCCAATCGCGTCATTTCTGTAGATATTGACCCCAAAAGCCTGGCCGCAAACGGTCCTGAGGCAGAGCATGAGCGTCGTGTGGCTATCTTCGATCTGCTTGAGCGTAACAGCTTTAGCCTGATCAGCCCTGCCAATGCGGGTCCTTATCGTCTTAAACTGTCTGAAATTGACCGTAAAATGGTCTTTGATATCAGCCGTGAAGACCATACGCTGATCTATACCTATATTTTTTCCCTATCGCCCTTTCGGGGTATTATCCGCGATTATTTTATGATTTGCGAAAGTTACCACAAGGCGATTTCTACCTCTGCGTCAATACAGATTGAAGCTATAGATATGGCCCGGCGCGGTATTCATAATGAAGGCTCCGATTTGCTGCGAGAGCGTCTGAATGACAAGATCAAAGTGGATATTGAAACCTCGCGCCGCCTTTTCACATTGATTTGTGCTCTGCATTCGGGGGCGAAAAGTATAAAGGCTTAACGCGACCCTCTACAGGTTTTCGGTTTTAAGCTTGCCGTAAACCTTTGTGAGCGATATTCAAAACAATGGAATGATTTTTAAGAGGCGAATGTCCGCCGCTTTAGCAGGAGTGCCTATGGCCAAAGAAGAGTTACTTGAGTTTAACGGCACGATTGTTGAGTTATTGCCGAATGCCACCTTTCGCGTCATGCTTGAAAATGAACATGAAATTATTGCTCATACATCGGGCAAAATGCGCAAAAACCGTATCCGTGTTCTAACAGGTGACAAAGTTTTGGTCGAAATGACCCCCTATGATCTGACCAAGGGTCGGATTACTTTCCGCTATAAATAGGCCCGTCTTGCCCGTGCCAGAATTGATATTGGCCAGTGCCAGTCCAAGGCGGCGCGACCTCCTAGAACAGATTGGCATTGTGCCAACCCATATATGGCCCTCTGATATTGATGAAACGCCGCATAAAGGCGAATTGCCCGCGCAACTGGCGGCGAGGCTGGCAACGCAAAAGGCCGAACATTGCCAAGCTGAAAACGCCTTTATTCTGGCCGCCGACACGGTCGTCGCCCTCGGTCGGCGTCTCTTGCCCAAAACCCTTACAGAAGCCGAAGCCAGGGACTGTCTGAACAAGTTGAGTGGCCGCGCCCATAGAGTGTTTACAGGCATTGCGGTGCGCGCGCCTGATGGCCGATCTGCGTCACGTCTTGTGACCACACGTGTTCAGGTCAAACGGTTAACTCAAGACGAGATCAATGCCTATTTGGAGAGCGGCGAATGGCAAGGCAAAGCGGGCGGATACAGTATTCAGGGCCGGGCCGGCGCCTTTATTCGAAGCCTGAATGGCAGCTATAGCGGCGTTGTCGGCCTGCCGCTTTATGAGACGCGCAATTTACTGATAGGGCTCGGCTGGGAAAACTAATTGGGCGCGGCTGGGCCGCATCTGCCGAACAAGCTGACAGCAAAAGCGAATAGTCTTATCTGCCCTGGGACCCTGCCAGCTAGAGGGAGGAACATTTTTACCTATTTACCTCGTCTGTGGATCGTTTAAACGGGGCGCATGATACGGCTTTTTATCTTTATTATCGTTTTTGCGCTGGTCGTCATCGGCGCGCCGCAATATGCCCCGATCGCCCGCTTTCTGGAGAGTTTCCAGCAAGTCCCGAGCGCGACCGTCATGATGATAGATATTTTTGCGCTGATTATTGGGGGCGCCTTATTTTATCTGCTGACACGTCGACCGTCAGGCTGGCTCTATACCTATCCGGGGGTGAGCGTTCAATTAGCTCATAAATTCCTGCTCGGACTTTTATTTGCCGCTGTGTTTGATGTGTTTGAGGTATTTGCAGGATATGCGGTCAGTCTTGATATGCTGATCCTTCTGCCGATTGCTTTTATGGCTGGAGAGGCGGTCTATCAGATTTTATATGCCTTACTGCGTGCGCGTTCAGGGGCCAGCCCCGACCCGGCAGATCGGCAGCCTCCAGATTATGAGCCTCCAGAACCTATTGGACCTGAAAACTTTCAGGCGCAAAGGACAGGGCCTGATCATCCTCAAGGCGAACAGGAAACGGGCTTGCCGCGCTTGGCGGTGACCTTACCGATTTATGCCGGTCTGATTATTTTTTTGCCGCAAACAGATCTCTATCGACAGCTCATAGCGGGTTTTATCACGCTTGCCCCAATGCTCTCCTTAATTCTGGCTGGGGCCGCCCTGTGTATCGGTCTGGCGCTAGGGGCGATCCTTGAGGTTTATTTTAAAAAACAAGCAGAAAACCTGCTGGACCCAAATCCTAAATCTGTCTCTCTTTTGATTATACAGCGCATATTGGGACGTACATTTGCTGTCGGATTGATTGTCTCTGCATTGATTGTGCTGGTGTCTTATAGTCTTGGCCATCTGATAGGCCTTGATATTATCCTCTTAATGCCGCTTGGCTTTGTCCTCGCCGAGGCTGTGTATCAAATACTGGTCTGGCGACTGAAATATGGGCCGACCAGTGCGCGCTAAATCGGATAAATATTTGTGATATCGCTGCGTAAACGCTATAGGAGAGGGCATGACGCAGACAGCTCTTATAGGCGAAATGCCTTTGCCCAAATCTTCCAGAAGACCCCGTAAATGGCGTCTGGCTGACATTATTGACGGGCGTAAATTGCGCGTGCAATTGACCGCCATGGCGCAGGAGCATATCGGCCAAGAGGCTGAAAAGCGCAAACGCGCGCTTGATCTTCTGCATGCGGGCCTGTTTCGCGGACGTATGATTGCCGAAGAGAGGCTGAAAGCTGGCGCAGATGGGCTGGATACGGCGCGGCTACTCTCGGCTGTGCAAGATGAGGTCATCTCAGCCCTATATGATTTTACGGTGACACATGTCTATCGCGCGAGCAATCCAACAGAGGGGGAACGTCTGGCGATATTTGCAACCGGTGGTTATGGACGCAATGTGCTGGCTCCGTCCTCCGATATCGATCTGCTTTTCCTGCGTCGGTATAATGTCAGCCCATGGGCGGAAAGTGTCATTGAATACATCCTCTATGCCTTATGGGATATGGGCCTGAAAGTGGGCCATGCCTTTCGCACGATTGAAGGCTGCTTGTCGCTCGCTCGCGAATATGTGACGATTAAAACCTCTCTGCTGGATGAACGCTTTTTATTGGGCGATCGGGCCTTTTCAGTGGAGTTTCAAAAACGTATTGAAAAAGACTGTATTAAAGTACAAGATGCTGATTTTATTGCAGATAAGCTGAA
>JARFRJ010000226.1 GCA_029287305.1 Hyphomonas sp.
CAATACAATAAGCCTGCGGGCGTATCAGGTAATAATCTACCAGGATGACCCCAGCGACGGGCACAAATATGATAGAAAGATACCATAGGAAGGTGATGAAATAATCAAGAATATTGAACATGGCCGCGATAATGCCCAAGCCGCTGAGGCCAAAGGTTAACAGCCTGTTGGAAAGCTTCGGAAAGGTCGCTTTCGTGCTTAAAACGGCGCTGTAAAGATTGAGGGCATTGAGGGCCCAACTCCCCGCCATGACAATTAAAAAAGCCCCTATGCCAAGACCAAGGGCGAGCATCACATCCAATATATCCGGCAATCCGGTTGCGGCCCCGGCCAGGACAGCACTCAGCATGACGACCAGTTGCACACCAATATAGGCGATAAAGGCTATATAGATCGCCTCTTTCCAATGACGGGCAAAGCGTGTGATATCAGGCAGAATAATCGCTCCGATGATAATCGCACCAATAATCGCCGAAATTCCATAGCCGAGGCTTTCCTCTCCGACAAAGACATCTGTAAAAAGTCTTCCCGTCGCCTGATTGTCGAGCGCGCCCCAAAAGAGCAGGAGTGTGACAATGTCCAGGATAGGCACCATCGCCATTGAAAAGCCATTAATCGCCTTAAATCCGAGCAGACAGGTGAGTGTCATCACAAGGCCCGCAACCACCGACCAGACAAGATAGGGCAGGGCAAAGCCGAAAACCTCGCCGGACAATCGCGCCGCCGCATCGGCAAACAGATTGATATTGATCCCATACCAGCCAATTAGGGAAATCATAAACGCCATATTGACGACACTTGCGCCGCGATCGCCAAAGGCAATGCGCACAAGTAGATAGGAACTCATATGCGTTTTCGCCCCGATCACACCCATTAGCGCGCCGATAATAAAGATAATGCCCGAACCGATGAAAAGGGCTAAGATCGCTTTGACCGGCGGTAAAGCCTGATAGACTTCAAGCCCGGTAATGAAGGTTGGCAACGAAAACGCCACCATAGCCGCCACGGCGGCAATACGTGGCCAAGCGATTTGCTGATCTGGCGGACTTGCGATCGCGGCAAATTCACTGATCTCGTCCAAATAATTTCCCCTTTTACGTGTAATTTTATACTTTTGGCTCTATGACTCTCATGCGGGGTTTAGCTGGCTTTGTCCAGTTACCTGTCATTGCATCCTTGAGTTATGCCTTGTAAAAGTACTTTTTTAACCTCTATTGGGCCCCTAAGGCCTGTTTTAGGTCATTCAGGGCCGTACCATAGCGCTGCCATCTTCCAATTGCGCCCTTATAGAGCGGTTGGCGCACCTGAACTGAACTTGCCGTAGAGACAGGGGCGGCATTCTCATAAAAATGCAGACAGGCCTCATGCCAATTCAATCCGCAAAAATTGAGGAGCTGACGGGTCTGGTTTTCCTGGTCAAGAACAATGTCCTCATAGTTTATCTCATAGAAACAATCTGGGGGCAGACTTGTCCGCCAATGCGCCATAAGCTTATCAAAAGCGCCGTAATACTGAGCCGTATCGCGCAGGTTAAGACTATAATTATAATAGGAAAACCCGGTTGAAAAAAGCTGGCGATAATTGGACAGACAGCTATCCATCGCCCCGCGCCGAAGGGCAATGATACGCGCATTAGGCAGCGCTTGATGAATAAGCCCGGTATAGAAGAAGTTCAGGGGCATTTTATCTGTCATGCGCGGCGTGCCGCGTCTTAAGTCTTCCGTCTCACGCCAATAGGCGCCGCCGATCTTATTTAAAGCATCATCTGTGAGAGGGGTGAAGACCGCTTCATCCAAGACGCGATTAGAGGTGCTGTTTGAGGCGGTTTTGACAAGACCTGCAAATGTATTGAGCTCACCAGCCGAGGTAACATCTGGATGGCTGGAGAGGATACGGTCCACCAAAGTCGTCCCTGTGCGCGGTAGACCGATGATGAAAATCGGGGCCGGGTCAGACGTTTTGAGAGCAAGATTTGGTGTGATAGGGGCCTGTTGCGCGGCCTTAAACAGGGCCAAATCGTCTTTTATATTATGATTTAAGCTTTTGGATTTCTTTTGTTTGGCTTTTTTTAGCCAAGTAAGGCTTTGTGCATATTCACCTAAATCTTCCAAAGTCTTGGCGATCGCATGGCCAATATGCAAGCTTGCATCTGCCTCGGTCTGGCTGTCCTCAAAAAGTGTTTGCAAAATCTCTAAATGATGATGCTCTGATGTCTGTCTGGACAGGCTGATCAGGGAAGACCAGGCACGATAAAGTTTAGGGTCACGCTCCAGCGCGGCGTTATAAGCGGTTTTTGCTCGCTCAAACTCTCCTGAAAATTGCAGGGAAGCGCCAAGATTATAATGGAAATTGGCGGGATCAGCATTCAGCGTAATGGCCTTCTCAAAGAAGGGTATGGCGCGCTCATGATGGCCTGTCCGGCTGAAAATAACCCCGATTGTGTCCGCGACATCCGCCTCGTCAACGCTCAGGCGTGCGGCGTCCAGATTGGCTTTAAAGGCCTCATTCTGCTGGTTAAGTTGCGTATAGGTCCGCGCTAATTCTGCATGAAAACGCGCCATTTGGGGCGAGGTAGCGATAGCCCGCCTTAAAAGCTCAATCGCTTTGGAAAAGTTTTTATGATCGCGCGCTAAAAGACCGAGAAGAAAATAAGGCAAGCCATCGCTGACATCCTGCTTGATCATATCCAGACAATCGCGATGAACTGCCTGATATTTGTGCAGGCTGAGCTTTTCGAGCCCAGCCGCCAGCCGTGATTTACTATTGTGGCGATTTTGCATCAGTCTGTCACTATCTTTCGGCTTGCAGAGATGATTTCTTGATTAAGCAGAGATTACAGGCCAATCATATTGAAAAGCAATAAATAATTTGGTCTAAGATAAACCGACTTCATATTTTGACCCATTCAGCATTTCGTATTCTAAATTAAAGGACCTCTCCCATATGCCGACTTTCCAACTTAAATCTGTTTTGAAAACTTCCTCAAGTGCGTTGGCGCTTTGTGCGTTCAGCCTGTCCGGCCTGAATATGGCTCAGGCGCAAGAAACTGAAGATGATGTCTCCGTCCAGGATACGATTGTGGTCACTGCCACGCGCCGGGCGGCCTCTGTTCAGGATGTGCCTATAAATATTGCCGCGATTGGGGCCGATCAGATTGAAAAACAGGGCTTTGGTGATCTGTCCGAATTGGCGACAAGCGTCCCAGGTCTCAATATTGTCGATCAGGGCGGGCGCGATGGAAACCGGATCGTGGTGCGCGGGCTTAATGCCGAACCTTTGCAGAATGCCTTTGGTCAGCCCGATGGCGGCGGAACTGTCGCGACTTATGTCGGCGAGGTACCGCTATTTGTGGATTTGCGCTTGAATGATCTGCAACGCGTTGAGGTTTTGCTCGGGCCGCAGGGCACGCTTTATGGCGCGGGTACAATGGGCGGGGCAATACGCTATATCCCTAATAAGCCGGATTTTAATGATTGGATGATGGAGGCGCGCACCGACCTTTATATGTATGAGGAAGGCAAAGGCATCAGCCATGATACGGGGCTGACCATCAATATTCCGGTGACAGATAGATTTGCCTTGCGTGGGTCTGTAGATATTCTCGGCGATCAAGGCTTTATCGATTACCCTTTTGTTGTGAAACAGCCAGGCGTGTCCAATCCGGATCCTGATTTCAGTAATGCAGCAGAATTGGCCGCCAATTTTAATCCAGCCGAAGATGTCAATACTGAAGATATTGCCTCTGGTCGGTTCGCGGCGCGCTGGCAGCCGACAGATTGGCTGGATGGCACGCTGACCTATTATTTCCAGAAACAGGAAAATGGCGGACGCAATACATCCGGTTTGCGAGGAACTCTCAAAACAGATGAATATGAATCTCCGCAACGTGTCCTGGAACCAAATGAGCGTCGGAGTGAATTGCTCGCTTTGGAAGTGATTGCTGATCTTGGATTTGCTGAGCTGACCTCAGCCACGGGCCTTGCCAAGACAACTGAATTTGGCCAGCGTGACCAGACCGATCTTCTGATCACGCTTGAATATAGTTATGAGACTTTTCCGACGTTTACGGCCTTCACCTTTGAGGATGATGAGTCAGAGATTTTCAATCAGGAAATACGCCTCGTCTCAACAGCCGATGCCCGTTATAATTGGATTGTCGGCGGATTTTACAATAAGAATAAATACAACGCGCTCTCCTCGGAATTCACACCGGGCTTTATTGGTTCTTTCGATTTGGAAGAGCCTGAAACTGGCGCTCTCGAATACTTTGCCGCAGATCGTTCAGAATTAGAAGAGATTGCGATTTTCGGCGAAGTCGGTTTAGACATTACAGATCAGTGG
>JARFRJ010000102.1 GCA_029287305.1 Hyphomonas sp.
GCGTTTGGAAGCGGTAAGAATGCGCCGGATGACATTGGTATGGCTTTGCGGCCAGAACCATTTCTTTTTCAGTCTCCAGCCATCCATTATATCGCCGACCAGATAGAGTTTTTCGGCGTGATTATGCTTGAGGAAATGACAGATCGCGTCCGCCTTGCATCCTTTCGACCCCAGATGCAGATCAGAGATAAAGATGCTTTTATAATCGGGAGTTTTAAGAGCCATAATCTGGCCCATAACCTAATTCGATAATGGTTTTATGACAGTGGGGCCAATTTTTCAGATTTGAAGCTGCGCCTGTCGCATCGTGGCATAAATTTGGGCATTTTAACTCGAAAACGCTCTATTCTAAGCCCGTTAAAAGGATTTGACGATGTTTTCGACCATTTTCTTGGCATCAGATAAGAGCATCATTGTGCTGTCCTGATAGAAAAGCTCATTGCCGATACCGGCATAGCCAGAGCCGAGCGAGCGTTTCACGAACAAGACTGTGCGGGCATTTTCAACATCCAGAATGGGCATGCCATAAATCGGGCTTGTCGTATCTGTTTTCGCCGCCGGATTGGTCACATCATTCGCCCCGATGACAAAGGCCACATCGGCAGTAGAAAATTCAGAATTGATGTCTTCCAGCTCAAAGACTTCATCATATGGCACTTGCGCTTCGGCAAGCAGCACATTCATATGGCCCGGCATACGCCCGGCAACAGGATGAATGGCATAGGAAACCTCCACGCCTTCTTCCTTCAAACGGTCGGCCATTTCTTTCAGAATATGCTGGGCCTGGGCAACAGCCATGCCATAGCCCGGAACAATAATCACCTTACTGGCATTTTTCATGATAAAGGCGGCATCCTCTGCGGAGCCAATTTTTACCGGTCGATCCTGATTTGATCCGCCTGCCGGTCCTGCCTCATCGGCGCCAAATCCACCCAAAATGACCGAGATGAAACTGCGATTCATGCCCTTGCACATAATATAGGAGAGGATCGCGCCGGATGAGCCGACCAGAGCGCCTGTGATAATCAAAGCGATATTGCCCAATGTGAAGCCCAGCGCCGCCGCCGCCCAGCCTGAATAGGAGTTCAACATGGAGACGACAACGGGCATATCCGCTCCGCCAATCGGAATAATCAGTGTCACGCCAAGTATCAGAGCAAGGCCAGTTAGCAGCCAGAAGGCCCATTTGGCGTTGCCTTCACTCATCATCAGGAAGATGATAAGGCCGACAATAGCCAGCCCCAACACAATGTTGAGCAAATGCCGTTGCGGCAGAAGAATTGGCGCGCCGGACATATTGCCATTCAGCTTGGCAAAGGCAATGACAGAGCCGGTAAAGGTGATCGCGCCAATGGCGGCACCCAGCGAAAGTTCAATCAGAGATATGCTGCTAATCGCGACGGGCATCTCACCGGACATAAGGCCGTTCATGACCGCGTCGAAACTTTGCTCAGAAAGGGTCAAAATACCGAAATTTTCAGGGGCATGCAGGGCAGAGGCAGCGACCAGAACCGCGGCCAGCCCAACCAGAGAGTGAAAAGCCGCCACGAGTTGGGGCATATCTGTCATTGCGATTTTTCGGGCAATATAGGCCCCGACACCGCCCCCGCCAGCTATGGCGATGGCCAGAATAATGAAACTTGTCCCATCCAGCTTATCATCGCCGAGCAAAACGCCTAAAGTTGTTCCAACGGCAATCAGCATGCCGATCATGCCATAGCGATTGCCCGCTCGGCTGGTCGCGGGGCTGGACAGGCCACGTAAAGCCATAATGAAGAGCACACCGGACATAAGATAGAGAAAAGCTGCGAGGTTTGCAGACATATTAGCTATCCTTCTTTTTATACATGGCGAGCATGCGCTGGGTGACCAAAAAGCCACCGAAAATATTCACCGCAGCGAGCGCGACAGCGACAGCGCCCATGAGTTTGGAGCTGAAATTTCCCTCGCCGCTTGTCGCAGCTGCAATCAGCGCGCCAACGATAATGACAGAGGAAATCGCATTGGTCACGGCCATAAGCGGTGTATGTAGGGCCGGGGTCACCGACCAGACAACATAATATCCGACAAAACAGGACAAGGCGAAAATCGCGAACAGGAACATGGTTGTGGAGATGCCAGACGGCCCCCCGGCCTGCCCGGCGGCCAAAGCCGGCAGGGCAGAGGCCATCATCGCCATAAGACAAAGCAGGATTATTCGCAGACGCATCATAAAAGCCTTTCATGGACCGTTTGCCCATTTTTGGTCAGCACCATGGCGGTGACAATTTCATCCTCTGTTTGGAGGTTTAGCCCCGCCTCCTCATCCGTGATCAAGGGCAGGAAGGCCAGTAGGTTTTTGGCATAAAGGGCGGAGGCATCGCCTGGCAAACGGGCTGGAAGATTACTGAAGCCCGCAATTTTAACGCCGTCAATATCGACAATTTCATCTGGTTTCGATAAGGGGCAATTGCCCCCTTGAGCAACCGCCATATCGACGATTACAGCCCCGGCCTGCATCGATTTGACCATATTTTCGGTGACCAGTTCCGGGGCGGGTCTGCCGGGTATCAAGGCGGTGGTGATCACAATATCCTGTTTAGTGATATGTTTGGCGACAAGCTCGCTTTGTTTGCCTTGGTATTCCTCTGACATTTGCTTGGCATAGCCACCTGCCGTTACTGCCGCTTTAAACTCTTCATCTTCGACCGCGATGAATTTTGCACCAAGTGAGGCAACCTGTTCTTTCGCCGCCGGGCGTACATCTGTCGCGGTGACGACCGCACCAAGCCGGCGCGCTGTGGCAATGGCTTGCAAACCTGCCACCCCTGCGCCCATGACAAAAACTTTCGCCGGCGCAATCGTGCCAGCTGCTGTCATCATCATTGGCATGGCTTTGCCATAGATGACCGCAGCCTCCATCACCGCGCGATAGCCCGCCAGATTGGACTGGCTTGACAGGGCATCCATGGATTGAGCGCGGGTAATACGCGGGGTAAATTCCATGGCCAGCATGGTCAGTTTGCGCTGATTGGCAGCGCTCAGACTGTCCTTGGCATTATAGGGGTCAAACAGGGCAATGATAGTTGCGCCTTCGGGGATCATCTGAAACGTCTCTGGTGAGGGCGCCCGCACAGCCAGCACAATGTCGGCCTTTTGCAAAGCGTCAGAGGCGGATCCGGCAATCTTTGCGCCCGCTTCCTTATAGGCGGCGTCCAAAAAACCGGCAGACTGGCCTGCGCCTGTTTCCAAGGTCAGACTATGGCCGAGGCCTGTAAGCTTTTTAACCGTATCCGGTGTGG
The DNA here is from genome assembly GCA_029287305.1 of Hyphomonas sp. Taxonomy (GTDB): domain Bacteria; phylum Pseudomonadota; class Alphaproteobacteria; order Caulobacterales; family Hyphomonadaceae; genus CALLCD01. Next base: position 3,282 of record JARFRJ010000102.1, read on the forward strand.
CCGCGACGCGATATTCCCCGGCCATTGTTTCTTTTAAGACTGCAATTTTCATATATTAATATGAAGCCCAAACTTTGCCTAAGGGCAACATGTTTTTACTATATTTTTAAACGTGCTGTATGAGGAATGGCCTTGATGCCTAAAAACCATTGGCAATTTTCGCGGTCACAGCATCCTCCAGAGGCGTTCCCATCTGCAAGGCCGCTTTTAGCCGCCCGGCCATGGTCTTGCCCGCTTCGACCCCCCATTGATCGAAACTATTTACCCCCCATAGGACGCCTGCTGCATAGGTGCGATGCTCATAGAGCGCGATCAGAGCACCGAGCGCTTTCGGGCCGAATGCGCTATGGGTCAGAAAGCTGGACGGCCTGCCGCCCACATGGATTTTCTGGGCGGCAATGGCCTCTGGCAAATCAGGTTCTTCTTCTTGTATGTCAGCGTGTGAACGTCCATTGGCGAGCACTTCGGCCTGTGCGAGGGCATGGGCGGTGAGGGCGCGCCGGCCTGCTGTCTCGCTATTGGCATCCGGTGCGAGGATAAATTCGGTCGGCACGCTCTGGCCGGATTGATGCAACCATTGATGATAGGAATGCTGCCCCACCGAGCCTTCCCCGCCCCAAAGGGCGGGCGCAGTCGGGGATTGAAGGCGGATACCCTGCGGCCCGACCGATTTGCCATTTGATTCCATTTCCAATTGTTGCAAATAGGTCGGCAAAAACCGCAGGCGCCGCGCATAGGCGAGCACCACGCGCATCGGATAGCCGATAAGACTGGCATTCCAATAATCGAGCAAGGCCAGACGGCAGGGCAGATTTTCGGCCAATTTGGCGGTTTTGAAATGTGTATCCATCTCATGCGCGCCTGCATGAAAGTCCTGTAGAATTTGCGGGCCGAGCGCGATCTGGCAGGCAAGGGCGGCATTTGACCAGATGGAAAACCGCCCGCCAACGCTGGCAGGCATGTCAAAGCAATTGGCTTTAGCGGTGCCAAGCCATGCATGTGCCCGGTCTGGCCGTGAGGTCACAAGTGCCATATGGTCTGCGGCCTTATCCCCCAAAGCGGCGGCAAGCCAGGCTTTGGCGCGGGTGAGATTATACAGCGTCTCTTCTGTTCCAAAAGATTTCGACACGCCGATGACAAGGCTTTTGTGTGGATCACATCCCTCCAAGGCCAGATCAAGATCAATCGGATCGAGATTGGCGCAAAAGCGAAGATTAAACCGTCGGTCCCGCTCCATATGAAAAGCATCGGCTAGAAGCCGCGGACCAAAATCAGACCCGCCAATCCCAATATGTATGATATTTTCAAAGCGCGTGCCGCTGGCTGTGGCGATGGCCCCTGTGCGAAGTCTTTCGGCAAAAATACTGGCCGGTTCTAGACTCTCTCGCACGCTGAGGGCTTCCCCGTCTAAACCATTGAGAGAAGGCGTGCGCAAAGCCCAATGCAAGGCGGGGCGATTTTCAGACGGGTTGACAGTTTTGGCGGAGAAAAGCGCCTCTATCGCCTCTGGCAGGCCGACGCTCTGCGCCAGATCATATAAGGCGTGCCAAGCGGCGTCATCGAGGCGCTGGCGCTCCAGATGCGCGCTCCAACCTGCGCCAGTCAGGGCGCTCGCATGGACGGCAGTCGCCGCCGCCAAATCCGCAAGATTGGCCCTCTCAAGACGCGCTTTATGCGCGAGAAGATCAGCTTTAGGCATTTTTAAGGGCTCCAATAAACACAAAGACGTGTGCCCGCCGCCTGCATCATATGCGCTACAGGTGTTTCAGGCCCGGCCTCTTCGAGTACGCGGCGCTTTTCCGCGCCTGTGATCAGAAGCAGAACATGTCGGGCGCGGGCGATAACCGGATAAGTAAGGGTTAGGCGGGTTGTGATCTCGCCTGTGACGCGAGAGGCCCGGGCGAATATCGGGCAGACTGTTTGCGAGGTCGTCGGATCAAGCGCCGTTTCAAGCCCGTCAGCCTGTGGAAACCAGGATAGGGTATGAGCATCGCTCCCCATGCCGAGGATGACAAGGTCCGGCGTCTCTGTCAGGGGGCTGTAGGATTGGGCCAAGGCTTTGAGCGTGTCCGCCTCGGGGGCAGTTTTGGCCTCATTCACGCTGGGGCTTAACGGGATAAATTTTGCCTTGGCGGCGTGTTTTTGTAGCAATGTGGCCTGCACCATCGCCCCATTAGAGGCATGATGAGTGATCGGCACCCAGCGTTCATCGCTCAGGCCAATAAGGACATTTGTCCAATCTAGGTCTTGTTCAGCCAGATGCTCATAGAGCGGGGCAGGTGTTGAGCCGCCCGCCCCGATGAGGCTGGCCTCTCCCTTTTCAGCCAGCGCCTGGGTGAGCGCGGTGCGGCAAAAGTCCAGACCCGCCGAGATGAGCGAGGGGCGATCTTTAAAGCTGTGAAAGTGTTCTATATCCATGTGTCTTGGGCTATACTCTCCGCATACTCTGTCAAGGTCTTGGCTTGAAAATGCTCTGAATATTTATCCGAATATTTATCAGTGTGACCGGAACGCGCTTATGAGAGAAATCAGGCTTCGGAAAATTAGGGCGAATATTCATAAACTTGTGTCGGATTTGACTTGAAACCTGTCCGCGCCCTGTGTAAATGGCCGGATAGATTTAAAATTCACCTATGGATAGGCATATCAGCCGACCTTTGGGCACAACATCAGGAGGTCTTTATGGCGAAGGAAAAGTTTAAGCGTAACAAGCCGCATGTAAATATCGGCACGATTGGACATGTTGATCATGGCAAGACGACGCTAACGGCGGCGATTACGATGACACTGGCGAGTGTAACGGGCG
>JARFRJ010000161.1 GCA_029287305.1 Hyphomonas sp.
ACGCTGGATGTGACCGCGCTATTGCCGATATTGGCGTTGATTTTGACAAGGAAATTGCGTCCGATAATCTGTGGCTCAAGCTCGCCATGATTAATATTGGCCGGGATAATCGCCCGGCCTCGGGCAATTTCAGAACGGACAAATTCCGGCGTGATAAATTCTGGGATCTCTGCGCCAAAACTTTCGCCCTCGGCAATCTTTTCCGCCGCGCCCTCCAAAGCGCGCTGGCGACCGATATTTTCCCGCTCAGCGACATAGATCATTTCTTTGGTAATGATCCCAGCCTTGGCAAATTCATATTGTGTGACAGGCTCTGAACCGATGCCGCGCAAGGGTTTGTGAGACACAGGGAATTGACGGGCCAGATATTGCCCTTGTGCGCCGCCATTATCTTCCGGTTTAACATGGCGCCCCTCATATTCTTCCACAGTGCCGCGCTCTAATATCCAAGCTCGGCGCGATCTTGGCAGGCCTTTTTCAACATCAATCGCAATGGAGGGATCGGTATAGGGCCCGGAAGTGTCATAGACCCAAACGGGGGGTTCATTGGCGCTTGGATGCAGCGCAATCTCGCGATGCGGCACGCATATATCCGGGGCGAGTGTCGGCGCGGTATGGATTTTTCGGGATGCGGGCAAAGCCCCAATTGTCACATCGGGTGTGGTGAACTCTGCAGGAGAAGCGGGCTTGTTCATAAATAGGCCTTTTTTTGAATAAAGACCCGGGTCTTGAGCGTTCGGTTCCGTCCCTAGCGCCGGCATGATCCGGATCAGGTTCAAAGGGTCTGTCTCAGCCTGGTCATTTACCAGACACCCCTCGGATAAAAGCGTTATGCTGGAAAGTGTCCTTGGTAACAAGCAAAATAATCATCTGGAAAGTTTGCACGCTAAACCTTAACGCTGAAATCAAGCTATAGACGCTATTCTTTAGACGTCGTTTAATCGGTCATGCAAGGGCCATAAGCTGCCAATGACGAAATATAGATTAGTTCATGTTTCAATAGATTTACTTTAACTGTAAAGAGTTGTATGAAATTTAAGTAATTAAATTAACTTTGTAAATTTTAGGTGTGTGATTTCAATGCAAAAATTCATTATTATAATCTTAGTGGTCACTTTTTTCTGGGTGGGTCCCTCTTATGCGCAATTAAGTGAACGTGTCGTTGAACTTAAACGCCATTCAGGCTCTGATGTTGTCGATAAAATTATCTACACCATGCCTATTCCTAAAGGCCTAAGCGGATCTCGATTTAAAGATGCTGCGCAACAATGTATTTTGCGAAATATAGAGTTCCCTGATTTTATGGCTTATGATAGCTCACGTAGCTTCGTAGGTGAATATTCTGGAACGTATTATCGTTTTGGGGACAATACGTTGCTCGAGGGGACGAGCGATGTCCTAGCTTTCGTGTCCAAAACAAAACCGCTTGTGATCGGTCGCGGGCGCGAGAATTTGGGAACCTTAATTTCAAAAACTATTCAGTTTAATGTCGTTTTGAGTATCGAGGGCGAAAAAATTAAGGATAGCTATGAAAATGTATTGCACGCTCAGAAGAATACGGGGGGTTTCGAAAATACTGGTTTTACGGTCGTACGAAAGCAGTGGGCCGGTGGATATAAAGCTGTCTATATGGGGGCAGACAGGGTTACAGTTAGATTGGCTGATTGCCTTAAGAGTGCAGCCCCTCAGAATTTGCCTTCTCAGAATTTGACCCCTCAAGATGCGGCCATTCAGGATTTGACCCCTCTGGAGGCGCCCTCTCAGGATGCAAACCCTCAGGATGAAACCCCTCTGGATGTGAGCTCTCAAGATGCAGCGCCTCAGGATGTAAGCTCTCAGGAGGCGGCCCCTCTGGAGGCGACTTCTCAGGATGAAGCCCCTCAAGATGCAGCTCCTCAAGATAATACGGCCCCTCAAGATGCAGCCCCTCAGGATGTGATATCTCAGGAGGTGACCTCTCAGGAGGCGACCCCTCAGGATGAAGCCGCTCAGGATGTGATCTCTCAGGAGGCGACCTCTCAGGATGTGATCTCTCAGGATGCAGCTCCTCAGGAGGCGGCCCCTCAGGATGAAGCCTCTCAGGAGGCAGCCCCTACAGAATAGCCATCTATGACATCTGTCTCTCAACGGTTTGGCGTATTTGATAGATTTTCCTATTTGCACGCATATCTGGATTGATTCTGATCCTTGTCCCTGCCGTGCATGTGGAAAAATTCCGCTAGAATCTGATCGCTTAAAGACATTCTTA
>JARFRJ010000190.1 GCA_029287305.1 Hyphomonas sp.
GACGACCATATGCGGCCTGCTGCCAATGATGTATCAGATGAATGTCAATTTTGCCTCTGGCACCATCTCCTTTGGCGGCGGGGCCTCTGAATGGTTTGTGCAATTATCAACCGCTGTCGTCTTCGGGCTTGGCTTTTCCACTTTTATGGCACTGATCGTAACGCCGGTCTGGCTGGCCCTGCCAGAACGCATTGCACGCTTTGTAAAGAAGACGCCGCAAGGGGCAGACGCGCCCTAAGCCTGCGGCGCTATGCACCAGCAAAAAGACCTATCCAAATCTGCCCCGATTGCCCATAAAACTATATGGATTGGGATAAGCTCAGATCATTTCACGCAGCAGCCGAAACGGGCTCTCTGACGGCTGCAGGCGCTGAGCTTGAGATTTCCCAATCGGCGGTCTCGCGCCAGATCGCCGCTCTGGAACAGCAATTGGGCGTCTCGCTTTTCCAAAGACATGCCAGAGGTCTGGCGCTCACCGATGCGGGATATGCCTTGCATAAATCCACCCAGAAGATGGAGACCGCCGCGCGGTCCGCCTCCTCTGCCTTGCGCGATCAACAAGAAACCCCGCAAGGGGATTTGATCGTGACCGCGCCTGTCGCCTTTGGCTCAACCTGGCTTGTCCCGCGGCTCGAGGAGTTTGTGCGCGATCATCCCGAATTACATTTGGATTTACGCCTTGATGACCGCGAATATGATTTGCTGAAACTGGAAGCGGAATGTGCCGTGCGACTGTGGCCTGCTGACAAGGCCGACCTCATCCAGCGCAAGCTTACCAATGTCAAAATGAGCCTCTATGCGGCCCCGTCCTATCTCAAACGCTATGGCGCGCCAGACAGTCCGGATGATCTCGATCAGCATCGTATCATTTCCTATGGGAGTGAAAACTCACCCATGCAGGGGGTCAATTGGGCAGAGCGGATCGGGCGCGATGATCAACCGGCCCGCCAGGCGCATCTGAAAGTGAATAATGTCTTTGCCATGCTGCGCGCTGTGGAGGCGGGCATTGGCATCGCGGACCTGCCGGACTATATGGCCGCCACTGTGCCAAGCTTGGTGAAAATCCTCGATGATCATACCGGTCCGAGTTTTGAGCTCTATTTTATCTATCCCAGCGATTTACGCCGTTCCAAACGTATCGCCACATTTCGTAATTATCTGATCCAGACAATTGAGCCGATGCGCCGGGCCAATGCACACCTGTCTTGATTGGAACGACATTGAGGCATACATAAGAGGAAAGAGAGATAGAGCCTTTGGTTTGATTTTTATCGCGTGTCTGAAATGCGCCTTAAGGGCGTATCTGGCAAAAATCGGAAGCAGTATTCAAGAGTATTATTATGGTACAGATTAATCCTATTCCTCGCGGCTTTCATCACGTCGCCTATCGCTGCAAAGATGCCAAGGAAACGGTCGAGTTTTATCAAAAAGCGCT
>JARFRJ010000214.1 GCA_029287305.1 Hyphomonas sp.
GGAGATGTGTATAAGAGACGGGCCTGAAGGCGGGGAGATGCGGGTTTTAATCGGCGGTATGCCTTTCTTCATCCGTCACCGTACCTCTGTAGAGATCGAAGCGGCAGCTTTGGTCAATGTGGAGAGCCTGCCGGACCCGCAAAGCGATGAAGAGCGCTTAAGCCCGCTTCCTGATGGCAGTTTCAATCCGGCGATTTTGGTCACGTCTGGTTCCTGTACGCATTTGGGGTGTATTCCGGTCGGGCCTGCACAAGGCGATATGGGCGATTATGGCGGCTGGTATTGCCCCTGTCATGGGTCGCATTACGATACGTCCGGGCGTATTCGCAAAGGGCCTGCGCCAAAAAATCTACCCGTCCCGAATTATGAATATGTTTCCAATGCCATTATCCGCATTAAATTATAGAGATTGAAACCATGAGTGAACATGCCTCTTCTTATGTGCCTTCCACGGGGTTTGAAAAATGGCTGGACAGACGCTTGCCGATCATTCGTCTTGCCCATGACAGTTTCGTCGCCTTTCCGACGCCGAAAAACCTAAATTACTGGTATACATTTGGCGGTATTCTGGCCTTTTGTCTGGTAACACAAATTATTACAGGTGTGGTTCTGGCGATGCATTACACGCCATCCATCGAGGAGGCCTTCCCGTCAGTAGAGCGGATTATGCGCGATGTGTCCTTTGGCTGGCTGATCCGGTATATCCACGCCAATGGGGCGTCCATGTTCTTCCTGGCCGTGTACATTCATATGCTGCGCGGGCTTTATTATGGCTCCTATAAAGAACCGCGTGAGGTTTTATGGATTTTAGGCTGCCTCATCTTCCTTTTGATGATTGCGACGGCATTCCTTGGCTATATGCTGCCTTGGGGACAGATGTCTTATCATGGGGCAAATGTGATTACGGGTCTGTTCGGGGCGATCCCGCTGGTCGGCGATGCTATCAAAACCTGGCTTTTGGGCGGTCCGGCTATTGGTAACCAGACTTTGCAACGTTTCTTCTCATTGCATTATCTGTTGCCCTTTATGATCGCCGGCGTGGTTATGCTGCATATCTGGGCGCTGCATGTGCCGGGCAATAACAACCCGACCGGTGTTGAAGTTAAAGACGTGAAAAAAGACACTGTGCCTTTTCATCCTTATTACACTGTGAAAGACGGATTTGCGATTGTGGTCTTTATGATCCTCTTCTCTGCCTTTGTTTTTTACATGCCGAATGCGCTCGGTCATGCGGATAATTACATTCAGGCGAACCCGCTGGTTACCCCGGCTCATATCGTGCCGGAATGGTATCTATTGCCCTTCTACGCTATCTTGCGCGCGATCACCTTTGACCTTGGGCCGATTGATGCCAAGCTTCTGGGCGTGATTGCGATGTTTGGTTCGATTGCGGTTCTGTTTCTCTTGCCTTGGCTGGATACATCGAAGGTGAAATCCTTGCGCTACAGACCGACAGCGCGTTATTTCTTCTATGGCTTTTTAGCCTGCGCCTTGGGACTTAGCTGGTGCGGTGCGAAAAACCCGGACGATGCCTTGCCCTATATGAAGATCACGCCGGATCAGTTGATTGTGTCTTATACTGATGCAGAAGGGGCCTTTATAGAAGAAACATTCAGCGAATATGATGAGGCTAAAGCCTTAATGGTTGAGCAAGGTTTGAGCGGTGAGCCAGATGTTCAAAAAGGATTGGCTGTGCGCTTTATTCATCTGGCGCAATTCTTGACGCTTTATTATTTCGCCTATTTTCTGATCATTTTGCCTTTGCTTGGCTTAATGGAAAGGCCTAAAGAGGAACCTGATTCCATTGAAAAAGCGATATCGAATATAGGGGCCGGGCGCGTCGCAGCGCCCGCAGAATAGGATAGTCTGATGTTATTACGTACAGCTTCACTCGCCCTGTTTAGCTTGGCCTCAGCCTTGACCGCGCAGGCGGCCGGGGACACCAAGCACGCCCATG
>JARFRJ010000230.1 GCA_029287305.1 Hyphomonas sp.
GAGGAAGGCCGGGTGGATCTGGAGGCGTTGAAAGCGCGCTTGGGGCCAGACGTTGCCGCGGTGATGATCACCAATCCGAATACTTGCGGCTTGTTCGAACGCGACATGAAGAAGATTTCTGACGCAGTCCATGAAGCGGGCGGCTTCGTTTATTGCGACGGTGCAAACTTCAATGCGATCGTTGGGAAGGTGCGCCCGGGCGATCTTGGCGTCGATGCGATGCACATCAATCTGCACAAGACGTTCTCGACCCCGCATGGCGGCGGCGGCCCCGGCTCCGGCCCAACTGTGCTGTCAGACGCGCTCGCGCCCTATGCGCCAACGCCATGGATTGTCCGCTCTGAGGACGGCTTCGCGCTGATCGAGGATGAGACGGGCGCTGCGGCGGAAAGCTTTGGCCGCATGTGCGTGTTCCATGGCCAGATGGGCATGTTTGTGCGCGCGCTGACCTATATGCTGAGCCATGGCGCAGATGGCCTGCGCCAAGTTGCTGAAGATGCTGTTTTGAATGCCAATTATATACAGGCACGTTTGAAAACCCGTCTTACCGCCGCTTTTGAGGGGTATTGCATGCATGAGGCGCTGTTCTCCGATGCGTCTTTTGCGGACGGTATAGAAACGCTGGATTTGGCAAAGGCTCTGATTGATGAGGGCTATCACCCGATGACCATGTATTTCCCACTGGTTGTCCCGGGTGCAATGCTGATCGAGCCGACCGAGACAGAAAGCAAGGCCGAGCTGGATCGCTTTTGCGCGTCCCTTCTGGCCGTGGTCGAGCGCGCCAATCAGGGCGATTATAGCCTGAAACAAGCTCCGCTTATGGCCCCTATCAAAAAGCTGGATGAGACCCTGGCCGCGCGTAAACCTGTTCTCAAATGGGTTTCACAGACAGCATAAAAGCTTGGTCTGCTTATATGCAAAACCATTTTGCTACAGTATAGACCGATACAGACATAGGTTTGTAGCGGATTGAAAATGGTTTAGAGGGTTTGGGGGGTCAGACACCGCAGCTCGTCTTGCGCAAGCAAGAATTGATCCCATTTATACTCAAAGCGCTTTAGCCTTCTGCATATATAAGGTCTTTGAAGATAGATGAGCTATTTTGACAAAAAGCTAACCAAAACCGCTAAGGGTCGCAAACCTCCCTTGACTTGGTTACATATCCGTCAAGGCCTGCTATTTCTATATCGCCAATCTATGGCTCTGATCGGCCTGCTTTTGCTGATTATCTCTTTTCCAATAGGAATTTTAAGTCCCTTCATCCCGATTGGTCTCCCGATTGCGATTGTCGGGGCAAGCCTACTTGTCCGCTATTCGAAGTGGGGGGCGTATTTAGTAAAAACCATTCTGGAGCGAAACCCCAAATTGACCAAGCTTATGCCTGCCTGGCTTTTAAAGCTTATCGGAGGAGATCAGGTAAATATGAAGCCTTGAGCCGTGTATGGCGATGAAAAGACCTTTAGAGGCGTTCTACAAAGCGGTTCTTGGCAATGGAATGGGTCTAATTGAGTATTTTCTCAACATCCTCAAACGCGGTTTCAAAATAGGCTTTATCCGCTTTATTGACCAGGATTGCTTTAGAGGCCTTTAGAGCCATTTCAGCCGCCGCGCGGCGAACGTCTTGCGCCGCATCCAATTCAGCCTGTCGGATACGGGCTTCGGCCAAAGCTTCACGCCGATCCATACGGTTCTGTAAATTAATGCGTGCCTCTTTGATCATAGCTTCGGAATCCTGCTTGGCCTTGCTGAGGATGGCATCAATCTCTTTTTGGGCCTGTCTTTGCTCTCTTTCCGTTTCAGCGAGCAATTTGGCCGCCGCCTCGCGCAAGTCCCGGGCCTCGTTCAATTGTGTTTCAATGGTTTTGGCCCGATTGTCGAGGGCTGAGGTAATGGCTTTAAATCCCCCTAATCGCCAGACAATAAAGAGGAAGACCAGAAGCGCTGCAAAGGCGACATTTGTTGAGGCGTGACTTAAAAACTCCGGCAACCAGGCCGGGCGATCCCCGCCAGATGCAGCCCAAGCCGGCAGGCTAAAGCTGACCGGAATAGACATTGCTAGAAAGAGTTTCTGCGACATGCGCTTAATCATCCATGGCTCCTTCAACCGCTTTGACAGCTTCTTTTTCCGAAACTTCAAAGCCAAGCTTTGCGATAATATTCTTCGTCGTGTCTGTCGCAATAGACTGAACGTGATCCATGGCCTCTGAGCGAACCACTGTGATACGTGTCTCAGCCGTCTTGAGCTTTTCGTCAATCTGACGGTCAACCTTTTGCGTTTCTATGGCGATCTCTTCAGAAACCGTCTGCTCTGCCAAAAGGGATTTTGCCCGAGCCGCTGCACGCGCTTCAGCAAGATTTTTTTCAAGCGTCTTTTGCGCGTCTTCGGCTTGCTCATTAAGGCGCGCCGCTTCATCCAGATCATCGGCAACCGCATCACTTCGCCGTTCAAGATTGGCCCCAAGTTTTGGCAAAATCATTCTCGAAAGGATGAAATAAAGGGCACCAAAAGTGATCGCTAACCAGAACAGTTGCGAGGGATAATAGGTCGGGTCAAAAGGCGGAAAAACATCAGATTTTACCGCCTCGCCATAATCAGCAGAGACGTCAGCCATAAGCATAAGAAGTGGCATTATAAACCCCTAGATTAATCCTGCTCCTAAGCTGAAACAGGCGTTCTTTGATGTTTTGCCTAAGCCCCTAAACCACGAAGAGGATCAAAATGGAGACCAAGAAGGCCAGAACACCAAGCGCCTCTGACAGCGCCATGCCGATAAATAAATTGCCTGTCTGCTGAGGGGCGGCGGATGGATTGCGCATCGCGGCATCCAGAAAGCTGCCAAAAATATTGCCCACGCCGATGGCCGCGCCAATCATACCAAGTGTAGCCAGACCTGCGCCAACATATTTGAGACCAAGAGTAATATCACCTTCCATAAGAAGCTCCTAAAGTTTGATAATTGTTAAAGATTTTTTCTCGTTTAATGATTTTTGATACTGATGCCAAGAGGGCGCCGTCGGGAATTAAAGGGTTAGTGTGCCGGATGCAAGGCATCATTTAAGTATACGCATGTTAATATCGCAAATACATAGGCTTGCAAAAAGGCGACCAGAAACTCAAGGGCATTAAGCGCTATGCCCATTATAAATGAGACGAGCGCAAAGGGTATCCAGACGATACCTGCACTGGCCAAGGCGACGGCAAATCCAGCAAAAAGCTTGATCATGATATGCCCGGCAAGCATGTTGGCAAATAAGCGCAAGGACAAGGTCAAGGGACGCGCGAGGAAAGAAATCACTTCGATGGGAATCAGAATGAAATAGATCGGCCAAGGCGCACCGGACGGCGCAAAGAGTTTGAAAAACTTCAGGCCGTTTTTATAAAATCCATACAAAATAACAAGGCCAATGACGAATAAGGCCATGGCTGCGGTGACAATAATATGGCTGGTTGTTGTGAAGGCATAGGGCACCATGCCCACCATATTCGCCGCGAGAATAAAGAAGAAGAGCGTAAAAACAAAAGGAAAAAATCTTAATCCATCTTCGCCCGCAACGCTGCGTATCATGTTCGCGACGAATTCATAGCCAAGCTCACCAATGGATTGCAGGCGTGTTGGCACCAGGGAAGGCCGGGAAGCTGCATAGCCGAACAGAGCAATAACGAGTATAATACCAAGCACCATATAGGCACTGGCATTTGTGAAAGACAAATCATATCCAAAGACGTTCTTAATCGGATATAGGGATTTGACTTCAAATTGCTTGATAGGGTCTTCTATCGCGGCAAATGCAATCCTCATTGCATCAATCCTCTTCCACATCTTGTTGATATGCTTTGTTAGCATATATCGCGTTTATATTGTTGTAGGCGCGTATAACACCTAATACACCGGCGGCAAGACCAAAGCTGAGCATAATTAGAACTCCCCAAGGCTCGGTTTTGAAAAACCGGTCGATCAGAAGCCCCAGCATAATCCCTACAAAAACGCAGGTCCCGAATTCAGCCCCATAGCGCAAGGCCAAACCGCCTGCATTCATGGTGCTTTTCGGCACATCTTCGGCGGCCCCCTTAGGCGGTTGCAGTGTGGCGCGTGCCTTGGCTATACGCTCTGCTAAATCTTTATGCTTATCCTGTGACATGCCGCCCCTGCATCATTCTGCCGCAATCAGCGCTTCAGCGTCTCGCAAGTCTACAGAAACGAGTTTTGAGACCCCTTGTTCCTGCATAGTGATTCCATAGAGCCGATCCATTCGGCTCATCGTAACAGCATTATGGGTTATAACCAAAAACCGGGTCTCTGTCAGGCGTCGCATTTCGCTCAGCATACGGCAAAAACGGTCGACATTGGCATCATCCAGCGGCGCGTCTACCTCATCCAGAACACATATAGGGGCAGGATTAGACAGAAAGACGGCAAATATAAGCGCTGTTGCTGTCAAAGCCTGCTCGCCGCCAGACAAAAGCCGCAGCGTGCTCAACCTTTTGCCGGGGGGCTGGGCATATATTTCCAGCCCACAAGAGAGAGGATCATTATCATCAATCAGACGCAGCTCGGCCTGCCCGCCCTGAAACAGGGTCGTAAATAGGGTTTTGAAATGATCATTGACGATATTGAAGGCCTTTAGAAGACGCTGTCGCCCTTCTGCATTCAGCGCATCGACCCCGCCACGCAGCTTTGCGATGGCGGCGGTTAAATCCTGCTTTTCCCGGTCCTGCGCCTCAAGACGCTCGCCAATGTCTTCTGCTTCAGACGCGGCTTCCATATTCAGCCCGCCGAGCTGCTCTCTTTGGCGCGTTAGATCAAGCGCGTTTTGCGTCGCTGAACGCATATCGCAGGCTTGGCATGGCTCTTGCCCAATATGCTCAGCGGCACGCGTATAAAGAGCGTTTGGAGCTGACTGAAACTGATCCTCGCTCATCTCAATGAGATCCGCGAGCTTTTCCTCACAGGCAAGCAGGGCCAGTTTTGTGGCGTGCAGGCTTTCGCGGGCCTGACTGGCGTTTTGTGTCGCTGTGCGGGCTTGATTTTCCGCTTCTCTCAAATGTGCTTCAGCTTTCGCCAATCTATCCGCGGCTTGTCTTTGCGCCTGCTCAGCCTGCTGAATGTCTGTCATAAGACGCGTGCGCTGTGCCTCTTCTTGTGTCCGCTCAGAGCTAAATTTTTCCAGCCGGGATGAAATATCACTTTGGCGCGCTTCTAGCTTTATCTTGCGTTCCTGCGCGGCGGCGAGACGAGCCGTCCAGGCTTTCAGGGAATTTGTCACGCGGGTACGTCGCTCTGCCAGGGCTTTGTGCGCCTGAAGGATTTCAGTAAGCGCGGCGCGAGCCTGCATTTCCTGTTCGCGCGCGGTTGTGAGAGCTTGACGCGCCTCGGCTAGCTCTGCTTCCATTTGCGGCGCAAGCCTCTCTTCGCCTTGCTGGTCAGAGAGGGCGTCTATTTGCGCCATTGTTTCTTTCAACTCGCGTGAGACACGTTCAAAAGTCTGGTATTTGGCGTCTCTTTGCAGAAGCCTCTGATCATGGCTTTGCTGGATTCCAGCCGTTTTAAGGCGCGCTGTATTTAGACTTTGCAGGCAGGCTTCACTGGTGCTTTGAGACTGTGAGAGAGACATTTCCCCGCTTTGCCGATCAGAGCGGGCCGTTTCCAGTTCGGCCTCGGCGCTGTGTAAGGCCTCAAGCCGGGCGGGTAATTTTTCCTCTGCACTTTCAAGTCGGTTTTTCTGCTCAAGCCGTTCTGCTGCTGGCAAGGGGGCATCAGGCGTGCGAATAAATCCATCCCAGCGCCATAATTTTCCCTTTTTACTGACGAGGCGTTGACCGGGTCTTAGCTGTGATTGAATAGCATCACCTTGACCCTCATCGACAAGACCACATTGAGACAGACGCGCGGCCAAGGCATCTGGTGCCTGTAGCCAGTTGCCAAGGGAGGTAATGCCTTGCGGAAGTGAGACATCCGGCCTATCCGCCCCGGCCCAATACAGATCATTGTCCGCTTCTAGCGGGGCTTGCAAATCATCCCCAAGGGCTGCGGCTAGGGCGCGCTCATAGCCAGCCTTGACTTTAATCTGCTCCAAAACGGGGGCGGCTCTAGAGGTTTTATAGTTTTGGGACAGGCGTTTCAGGCCAGAGATTTCCACCTCAAGCGCGCGCACGGCTTTGCGGGCCTCTTCAACACGCGGACGGATTGCCGCTTCACTAGATTTCAAGCCGAGGAGAGCCTGTTTATGGCGCTCAACGTCATGGCGGGCCTGTTCAAGCGCCTGATCTGCCTCCGCCTCATCTGATTTGGCAAGATTAAGATCGTCCGCCAGTTTGGCGATATTGCTAAATGTCGCAAGGGCGGCGTTTAGCTGGTCTGCTTCTTTGCGCAAGGTAGATGCACGCTCTTTTTGTGCCGCGATGGCTTTTTGCGCGGCCAAGGCATCCGCGCGCCAATGTGCGAGTTTTTGGGCGATATCATCGACTTGATGCTGGGCCGTATTCAGGGCGCGCTCAGCCTCCCCCAGAGCAGAGCGTGCGCCGCTCTCTTCAGCCGATTGGACGGCTATATCTGCATCTGGAAAAGTGTTAAGCTCTATAGAGGACAGATCACAGGCTTCTTGTGCTTCTGCGATAAAGCTCGCCTCTCTTTCCATATCCGCATCGAGACGTTTCAGCTCCTCGCTAATATTTTGCTGGTTTTGCTGGCTGGCATTGCTTTGCGCGTCCAGTTTGGCCAAAGCAATGCGCGCTTGACCGAACCTCGCCCCGACCTCTGACTCCCTTTTGCGTAAATCCGGTAAAAGGGTAAACGCATTCAGCCTCAGCGTTTCTGAGTGCGCGGCCTCACGTGCGGTCAAATCGACCGCTGCAATCGCGGATTTATACGCGGCCTCGGCCTGCATGTGGGTCTCTTCAGCCTCTGTCCAGCGCAGATATAGGGCCAGCTGTGTATAGGCGTCTATTTTCAGACTAAGGGCTTTGTATTTGCTGACTTTACGGGCTTGGCGCTCCAGACTTTGCTTTTGCCGGGCCAATTCTTCTGAGATCAGAACCAATTGATCTAGGTTTATTTCCGCCGCGCGCAGTTTTAGTTCTGCTTCATGACGGCGCGTATTGAGCCCGGCAATCCCGGCGGCTTCCTCCAGAATACGCCGACGGTTTTGCGGCTTGGCATCGATCAATTCGGAAATCTGTCCTTGGCGGACCAGAGCCGGTGAATTGGCCCCTGTGGACGCATCGGCAAATAAAAGCTGTATATCCCGCCCGCGGACAAGGCGCCCATTTAACTTATAGGTGGTGCCCTTGGCACGCTTGGCGCGTCTTGTGACTTCCAATGTATCGCTATTGTTAAAGGCCGCCGGAGCCTGCCGACTGGTATTATCCAGAAGCAGGGTGACTTGCGCTGTTTCGCGGGCTGGACGTTTGGCTGAGCCTGAAAAGATAAGATCGTCCAATTCCGCGCCGCGCAAGGCTTTGGCAGAACTGGCCCCCATTGCCCAGCGTAAAGCTTCAAGCAGATTGGATTTGCCGCAGCCATTTGGCCCGACAATACCGGTTAAACCCTCCTCAATGGCGAAATCGGTCGGGTCTACAAAGGATTTAAAACCAGCGATACGGATTTGCGTGATATGCATTGAGTCTGCTTCTACGTTTCCTTGGCGATGATTTTAAACTTAATTGTCCAGCGTGTCCGGCAGAGGGGTTGTGTCTGCCGCATATGTCTCCAAAGCAGCGTCCAGAATGCGGAAAAACCCCTCGCGTGTGCGGGCATCATGCGAGGCATCCATGCGCTTTCCGTTCAGATATAAAGTCGGTGTCGCGCTGATATCCTGCGCCCGGGCATGGGAAACGGATTTTGACAATTGCCGGCTATATTGCGGGTCTTGCAGGCAAGCGTCAAACTCAGCCTCATTGACCCCATAGCGCAGGCCAATATCAACCAATTCCTGTTTAACGCCGCCTGTCGAGGCACTCGTGAAAATCTGCTCTTGCGCGGCAAAAAAATCATCCAGAACATTAAAATATGTTTCAGGGCCGGTGCACCGTGCCAAGATAAAGCCCGCCATCGCCAATTGCACCGGAGGGGTGGGAAACTCTTGAAAAACAAGGCGCACTTTACCGGTTGCGATATAATCGCGTTTTAGCTCGGGCATAATTTCATCATGCAGGCTTTTGCAATGCCCGCAGGTCAAGGAGGCGTATTCTGTCAATACGATCTCTGCATCAGGATTGCCCAGAATGACAGACCCTTTTTCGGTGTCAAACACGACCATAGTCATGAATTTATTATCGGTGATGTCAGGAGAGCCAGAAATGTTGGAATTGGTCGCGCTGATATCGGCTTTTACCTCGCTACATCCCGTAAATAGGAAGCTGAGACATATAAAACTGGCCAGAAGAGGAGAGATAGAATTCATGAATCTAACAGGATAAAAGAGTTATTATTATGGGCGTATGCAGCCAAAAAGGCCAGGCCCTGATTTACTATAGCGAGATTCGACCCGACATGCGGGCCAATCTGCATAATTTTACCCTTCAGGATTTCCTTCAATCAGGGTCAGAAGACTTTCCGCGGTGCGCCCCTCTGCGCCGCTTAACAAGCGATTATTCAGAAACAAAGTGGGTGTCGCGTTCACACCTGCCGCGCGCCCAGCCTCAGAGGCTTTTGTGACATCCGCCTGCAGCGTTTCATCGCGCAGACAGGTTTCAAATTGTGTGCCGTCAACGCCGTGGCGGGCAGCAAGGGTCTGGAGAGCTGAGCGCACAGACCCATTGCGGGTTGCGTTTAGAATGCCCGTCTGGTTCTTGAACAAATCATCCAGAACAGCAAAATATCTTGTGTTTCCAGCGCATCGGGCCAGGACAAAAGCGGCGACATCAATTTCATTACGTGGAAATTCCCTGAAAATATAATGTAATTTACCGTCATCGGTGAGTGTTTTCACCGTCTCCCAGGTTTCAGAGTGTAGCGCCGCGCAAGCTGGGCAAGTCGCAGAGGCATATTCGATCAATTCATAGGGGGCCTCTGGCGAGCCGAGGCTCATATCATTCAGGTTTTCCGAGGAAGGGCCCTCTGCGCAGGCAAATAGCGCCGCCATGAGCGTGAAGCCGATAAAGGTTTTCATCCAGAGTTTTAAAAAAGTCATAGTCAAGGGCCTGCCAAATTTGATGTTTATTTAATCCTGACTGGTTATCACAGCTTTGCCTAAATCGACAATCGCTGCTTTCAATTTGTCAGAGGTCAGATTGATTGTGCTGGCTTTCAGGGCCGCCAATTCTTCTGCGCTGAGGGTGCGTTTGCGCTTTATAGCCGGGGCTTTTTTCCAATTTCCCTGCTGCAAAGCCAGTTTTGTGATGTTTCCGGCTGCGGAAACAGAGACACGCTGCCGGATCGTTTCGTTTTGATGCTGAATGAGCGCAGCGGCGGCAGGCAGAACTTTCAATGTTAAAGTCCTGGCGGATTTATTGCCAGATAAGCGAATGGGTTTGCAAAGCCCAGCAATCTCTTCGCCGACAATGCTGGGCCAATTATACTGTAATTGATGCAGGGA
>JARFRJ010000234.1 GCA_029287305.1 Hyphomonas sp.
ATGTGTATAAGAGACAGGATGCAGACTTTTTGCATCAAATTATCATGGTGGCAGGTCACAAATGCAATGCCTGTACGCGTATTTGGGCGGATGGCGAACTGGTTCGTTCTAGGCCCCTGAGCCATGGTGTCGAGACAGAAATCCCGGCATATCGCGATGGTAAGAACGCTAAACTATGGCTGACCTGGCATGATGGACGTAAAAACCAAAGCGCTCCAGGGGTTATGGTACATTCCAATATCAAGCCGCGTCGCTGGCGAACGACAGACCGACTGCTCGGCATCGCCTATATCAGTATTCGGGCGCAGTTTGACAAGGATGTTCTAACCAAGCCCCCTGAATTCATATTCGAGATTGAAGGCGCGACACTGTATGACCGGCGCAAGGACAGCACAGCCGGGGGCTCCGGTTCACAAAGGTGGGGTTCGCCCTCAAGCTGGGCTTACAGCAATAATCCCTCTGTGGCGCTCGATCATTACCAGCTTGGCATTGTCGCAGATACAACGGACACTCCCATTGTCTTTGGCATGGGCTTGCCGGATTGGTCTGTCCCTTATGAGGATTTTGAAGCGAACGCGAATTTGTGTGATGAGAGCGTTGAGAAATTTCCAAGGGGCCTTCATCAGCCCCGCTATGCCGCCAATGGTATTTTAAGCGCCGGCGCTGACCACCGGGACAATGTGCGTAAACTGGCAAAAGTCATGGGCGCTCAAGTCTATGATGTGGCGGGCCGCCTAGCGGTGCGTTCGGCGCAGGCCAAAACGGTTGTCATGAGCCTGCATGATAGCGATCTTGTCAGCGGCGCGTCCTATTCGCTTGACCCGTCTCCGGGCGGAACTGAGATTATCAATACTGTGCGCGGGACGTATCAGGACCCCAATGCACGATATCATGAAGAGGATTATCCTGCGGTTCAGGATGATGAACAAATCGCGATTGATGGTCGCCCGTTTGAATATACCCTTGATCTTGACATGGAGACCAATCCGACACGCGCCCAGCGCCTAGCCAAACTACAATTGGAACTGCAAAAGCGGCGCGATATCATAAAAGAAACATTCATGCCGGTTGCCAATCGATTACAGATTGGCGACTGGTTTGATCGTGTCTCAACATTGCGCGGCGCGGTCACGAAAACCTATGAAGTCAAAGAAAAGCGCGTTGCTAAAGATTTAACGGTTCAAATTACCGCGCAGGAAACAGATCCGAGCATCACCGCCTTTTCGCTGGATGATGCGCGCGAAGTCGCCGTCCCGCCCCCGCCAACCCCGCTGACGGCCTATCGCCCGCCAACGCCTGTCTTTACCGCAGCCGCCAATGAGCGCAGTGGCGGTGGCACGACCCAGCCAACGCTTAGGATCACCATTACCGATACAGGCAGCGATCTCACCGATATTGATTTCTTTGAAGTGGAGTATGGCCCCTCCAATGGTCTGACAGGGGATGCTTTGGGTATTCTCCCCGGCGAGGCCAAGCTGGCCCGCTACAAAGCGACAGACACCGAGATTGAAATCACAGGGCTTTTGCCAAATACGCCTTATGCCTATCGGATCAGAACAGTTCGCGGCAATCTGATTGGTAATTTTGGTGCCTTTTCTGAAATCACCACGACACTAAATATGACCGCAACTGCGGCGCTGTCAGCCCTGCCGGGTGGGTCATTAGAGGTAGAATTGGCCACGCTTGGAAGGCAGATGAGTGATGCAGAGGCCGATATTACAGATGCAAAGGCTGATATTACGGATGCAAAAGCAGACATTACGGATGCAAAAGCTGATATTACGGATGCAAAGGCCAATATTAGTGCCGCGCTGGCGCTCGCTGATCAAGCGGTTGGCGATGCCGCGCAAGCCGCGGCAGATTTAGCGGCGACAGATATAAGACTGGATGGATCACTGGGCCGTCTTGATCTTATAGATGGCACGGGCGGGCGTCTTGAGAGCCTTGACACCACGCAAGCTGGAGAAATTACCCGGCTTGATGCACTCATCGTCAGAGCCGATACGAGCGATGCCACTATCGCAGACATACAAACGCTCAATACAGGTCAAGCCTCTGACCTGACCGCTTTACGGGCCCGCCTGTCTTCGGCTGAAAGCGATATTGGGACCGTAGAGACCACTGCGTCCAGTCTGACAACACGGATGTCTAGGGTCGAAACCGATAAGGCGGAGGCGAGCGCCCTGACGGCCCTTGAGGCCAAGGTAGATCACAGCGCGACAGGTCTTGCCACGCGGGCCAGCCAGACCGAGCTTAATACCGTCAAGACAGATGTCGCAGGCAAGGCAGAGGTCTCAAGCCTCACCGCGCTGGAAGCGAAGGTTGACAGCAATTTGCAAGGGTCCGGTAACCAGCTTTACAATGTAGGCTTTGATGGCATTCCGTACACACAACTTTATAGGCCAGGCAGGCACGAAATTCCGGGCTGGGAGTGGCTTCCCGGGAGTGGCTCCATCTCATATCTGTCACAGGTCATTCCGGACCATAACTTCGCCTTAGCAGCCCCGCACGCGCGAACGCTCGTCCTTGATCAACCCTATCCGGCTAGTGGGTCTGACGAAGACTATATAATTTTGCGAAGCACAATAATCATACCCGCTACCGAGGGTGATATCTGGATGGCATCGGTTTATGTTGGCGCTCATAGATGCCTTGGCCGCGTACTTGTCTCATACACAGACGCGGATGGCAGGTATATCAGCCACGGAACGAACCAAATCCAAGTAAAGACGGATACGGCACCCGGAGACAATGGGGGAAAAGAACTAAAAAATTATAAGCGCGTATATTTCAGAGCTACGGCACCAGCAGGAACACGCGGCGTGCGCCTGTATATTCGCAAATATGCCACAATATCGGGAGATAATTCCTATCTCTTTATAACCTGTCTCTTATACACATCTCCGAGCCCACGAGACGAACA
>JARFRJ010000265.1 GCA_029287305.1 Hyphomonas sp.
TTGTTCGTCTCGTGGGCTCGGAGATGTGTATAAGAGACAGGAGGTAGATAAGAAAACAGCCATGGGAGGCGCGTAAAATGCCATTTGATGATGTAAAAGCTCTGAAGGAATTTCGTGAGGAAACCCGCGACTGGTTGGAGAATAATTGTCCCCCTTCGATGCGCACGCCGTTGAAAAGCGATGCAGATGTGATCTGGGGCGGACGCGGTCAGCGTTTTGCAAATCCCGATGCCAAGCTTTGGCTGGAGCGCATGGGCGAGAAGGGCTGGACTGCGCCGGAATGGCCGAAAGAATATGGCGGCGGCGGGCTTTCGAAGGCTGAGACCCGGGTCCTGAACCAGGAGTTGAAGCGGATCAAGGCGCGCCCGGCGCTATGGTCTTTCGGGATTTGGATGTTTGGTCCGGCCCTTCTGGAATTTGGCAATGAGGCGCAGAAACAGCGCTTTTTGCCCGGTATCGTCAAAGGCGAAACCCGCTGGTGTCAGGGCTATTCTGAGCCCGGCGCGGGGTCTGATTTGGCCAGTCTGCAAACCAAATGTGAGGATAAGGGAGATCATTATCTGATCAATGGGCAAAAGGTCTGGACCTCATATGCCGATCAGGCCGACTGGATTTTCTGTCTTGTGCGCACCAATAAAGAGACAAAGCATGACGGGATCAGCTTCATTCTGTTTGATATGGACACAAAAGGGGTCACCACCCGTCCAATCAAGCTGATTTCCGGGTCTTCACCCTTTTGTGAAACTTTTTTTGATGATGTTGAAGTGCCCAAAGATCAGCTTGTAGGTAAGGTCAATGCGGGCTGGACGATTGCCAAACGCCTGCTGCAATTTGAGCGGCAATCCATCTCAGCTTCCGGCTTTGGCGCGACCTCCGCCGGGGCCGGGGCGCTCGGGCTTGCTGAGATTGCCCTGACACATATCGGGACAGATACGAGCGGCAAACTTGCCGACAGTGATTTACGCGTTCGGGTTGCCAAACATTTAATGTATGACAAGGCGTTTGGTCTGTCGATCCAACGCGGTCAGGAAGAGGCCAAAACCGGCTCAAATGGGGCTTTGACCTCAATTGCCAAATATTGTGCGGCCAAGCTGAACCAAGAAAAGACAGAGCTGACGGTGGAAGCCTTGGGCACAGAGGGGCTTGGCTGGGACGGGCCGGGCTTTGACAGAACCGCCCTAGCACATACGCGCGCCATGCTTCGGGCCAAAGGCAATTCGATTGAAGGCGGCACAAGCGAGGTTAATCTCAATGTATTGGCTAAACGCGTTCTAGGTCTGCGCGATCATCAATAGAGGACGGCGTTTTGTAAACTGGCACGCACGCCTTGATCCAGGCCTATATTCCAACTCCTTCCTATTAAGAGATTTTTCCTATGACATTTATTCTATCTGAAGATCAGACCATGTTGCGCGATACCGCCCTGGCCTTTGCCCGCGATACACTTCCGGTGAGCCATTTAAGAGCGCAAAGAGATGCCGGAGAAGCCGCGCTGACATCGCAAGCCCAGACGCAAATGGCCGATCTTGGCTTTTTAGGCGTTCTGATCCCTGAAAACTATGGCGGGTCTGATTTTGGTCTGGTTGGTATGGGTCAGATTATGGAGGCTATGGGACGCAATCTGGCGGCAACCCCGCTTGTCCAAAGCGGGGTTATTGGGGCCGGGTTGGTCGCGCTTTTGGGAACAGAAAAGCAGAAGACTACCTATTTGCCGAAAATCGCTGAAGGCACCTGCCTAACCGCGCTCGGTCTTGATGAGGGCGCGCATCACGCACCGCTTGCGATCACCGCAAAGGCCCAACAGACAGAAGAGGGTTTTGTGTTGAACGGAGCCAAGAAATTTGTTCCGGATGGGCATATCGCGGACATATTTATCATTCTGGCCCGAACGGACGGTGAGGCGTCTTCTTCAGAGGGGCTCAGTCTTTTTCTGGTGCCGAAAGATATAGATGGTTTAGAGGTCACCCCGCTCAATACGCTGGATTCGCATGGCGCGGCGCATATTCAGTTTGACACGCTTAAAATCGGGCCTGAACATGTTCTTGGACCTGTGGGAAGCATTTATCCAGAGCTTGAAACCATACTGGACCGTGCCCGCGCCTCGCTCGCCTCTGAAATGCTCGGCGCAGCGACAGCGGCCTTTGAGATGACGCTTGATTATCTCAAGACCAGACGACAATTTGGTCAATTGATTGGCGGATTTCAGGCGCTGCAGCATCGCGCGGCGGTTCTGTTCACAGAGCTTGAGCTGACCCGTTCTTGTGTGAGCGCTGCGCTGAGAGCTGTTGAGATCGAAAGTCAGGATAAAGCCAAGCTTGTCAGTCTTGCCAAAGCGCGTGCGGGCGAGACGCTACATCTGGTCTCCAATGAAACGGTGCAAATGCATGGCGGGATCGGCATGACCGATGATCATGATTCTGGCTTTTATCTAAAGCGGGCGCGGGTTTTGGAAGCGCTTTATGGCGGCGAAGGCTTCCATCGCGATCGCTATGCCCGTCTTTGCGGATTTTAAGGGCCTGTCTTTAAAGGCCCGGCGCAAATTCTCCATATGTACAGCCAGCTCATCCTGTCTTGATTTTGTTCACCATTTGCGTTGTGGAAAATCCCTCCAGAAGCGGTACGATATGAACCTCACCGCCGCCTGCGCGGACGCTTTCGGCGCCGACAATTGTCTCGAGCGTATAATCGCCGCCCTTGACCAAAAGATCAGGTTTGAGGGCTTCAATCAGTTTAAGCGGCGTATCTTCTGAAAACAGGACAACCATATCAATAGCGGCCAGACCCTCTAAGAGGCGTGCCCGTGCATATTGAGAATTGACCGGGCGTGTCACCCCTTTTAGGCGACGTATTGAGGCATCATCATTCAAGCCGACTATTAAACGGTCGCAGCGCGCCTTGGCCTCGCTTAAAATATGTAAATGGCCGGGATGTAAAATGTCAAAACAGCCATTGGTAAAGCCGATAGACTGGCCGTCCTTGCGCCAGAGTGTGATTTTTTCCAGCGCGTCCCGAAGCTCTGTCAGCCCAGTATCAGGCTCTGTGAAAAGCTCTGACGGGTTGACAGTGGCCGTGCCTTTCTTGGCGACAACTTGGCCGGAAGTGATCAGCGCCAGCTCTGCGGCGGTCTCAATATCTGCTCCCAATCCATAAGCAAGCCCAAGAGCGGCCAGCGCCGTATCGCCCGCGCCAGAGACATCATAAACATCTCTGGCCCGGGTCGGCCTATGGCAAATTTGACCGCCGCGTGCGAGGTAAGACAGACCTTTTTCAGCCCGTGTAACAAGGATCGCTTTGGCTGGGCTCATCTCAAGCGCCTGATATAGGGCGCGTTCAATTGCAGCTTTATCATTGAGTGGGAAACCGACCATGGCGGCAAGTTCGGCCCGGTTCGGCTTGATTAGGTCTGCGGGACCATAATCGCCGATTGGTTTGTCTTTTGGATCAATCAGAACCGGAATAGAGGTCTCCCTGACCCGGTCCCAAAGCGCCTCCAAAACAGGCTTGCAGATAAAGCCTTTGGCATAATCTGAGATCAAAATAGCGTCGATAGTGGGTAGAATTCGCTCCAGTTGGGCGCTCATTTGCGCCAATATATCCGGGGCAGGCGGTCCTTTCCCATCTCTGTCGAGCCGCATAAGCTGCTGGCCTTGCGAGATAAAGCGCGTTTTCGTGGTTGTCACGCGGTCCGTCTCAGACCAGAGTAAAGACTTTAAGGGCGCCTCATCTTCGAGCATATTGATCAGGGTTTGGCCGTCCGCATCATCCCCAACAAGCCCCATAAGGGTGACCTTTGCGCCCAAAGCGATAAGATTACGCGCTGTATTGGCCGCCCCGCCCGGCATTCTGACAGACTTTTTTTCTGCAAAAACCGGGACAGGGGCTTCTGGTGAGATGCGGGTAACAGTGCCGTCAATATAATGATCCAGCATAATATCGCCGAGGCAAAGGATGTGGCGATCCTGCGCTTTATCAAGCAGATTTGCGAGAGCTTGCTGCGTCATCCGCTCAAAGCAGTCTCTGCGGCAAAGGATTTAGCCAAATGGTCAAAGGCAATAATCTGCCGCATAACCTCCTCAGCCTTGTCTAGAGGGATCATATTCGGACCATCAGAGGGGGCGTCATCGGGATTATCATGAACCTCCATGAAGATCGCCGCTACACCGATTGCGGCAGCGGCCTTGGCAAGAATAGGCGCAAACTCTCTTTGGCCGCCACTTTTACTGCCGAGCCCGCCGGGTTGCTGGACAGAATGGGTCGCATCGAAAACGACCGGGCAACCCAGCGCTTTCATTTGTGGCAGCGCCCGAAAATCTGTGACCAGCGTATTATAGCCAAAGCTAACGCCGCGCTCTGTCAGCAGGATATTATCGCACCCTCCGGCTAGAAGTTTATCGACAACGCTGCGCATATCCCAAGGGGCTAGGAATTGCCCTTTTTTCACATTCACTGTCTTGCCAGTGGCGGCGGCGGCAAGAAGAAGATCGGTTTGGCGGCATAGAAAAGCCGGAATTTGTAAGATATCCACCGTTTGAGCGGCGATGGCACATTGCTCTGCGGTATGCACATCGGTTACG
Organism: Hyphomonas sp.; assembly: GCA_029287305.1. GTDB lineage: Bacteria > Pseudomonadota > Alphaproteobacteria > Caulobacterales > Hyphomonadaceae > CALLCD01. The sequence goes on from JARFRJ010000265.1 coordinate 4,575, forward strand.
ATTGGGCATCCTGTTTCAGCCCGCACAGCCTCGAAAATCGGTAAAGCGTCCTGCAGAGACACGCCGCGATAGCTTGTCATACTGGTGCGATTGGCTTTGTCAAAACTGGTTTTATAGATCAGGGAGACACCCAGCCGGCCGGCAATTTCAGCCAAAGCCGCGGACATTTTCATCGCATGATCCCGGCTTTCCAAAGCGCAAGGCCCGGCAATAAAACTTATTGGACCTGTATTGGAGATAGATATAGGCGCTTTGCCTGTGGTGATTTCAACGCGTTGGCGGGGCCCGTTCAAGGGCGTGTCTTGTGGGGTCAGATCAGGCATTTTCACACTCATTTACAGTCAGAGCCTTCATAGACCAAGTGGCGCGAAGCTCAAGCCTTTTCAGGAGGGGTGTCATGGTCTGGACTATGCCTTGATTTCCCCAATATGGTGTCGCGGTTTTAATTTAAACTGGACGTGACCTTTGAGCTGTCTATGTTAAACAAGCAGATGGGGCCATAATCACTGTCAAAGCAAGGATGCGTGAATGAAAATTGCCATTATAGGGTCAGGAATTAGCGGTTTGTCCGCTGCTTATGCTTTAAAAAACCAGGCCAATATTACCCTATACGAAAAGCGCGCCCGATTGGGGGGGCATAGCCATACGATTAACATTGATTATGACGGCACCCCGCTAAATGTTGACGCAGGTTTTATTGTCTATAATGCCCATAATTATCCAAATTTGATTGAATTGTTCAAAAATCTGGATGTTGAGACAAGCCCCAGCGATATGAGTTTTGCGGTTTCAAATCCGGATGGATTTGAGTGGTCTTCCAATCCAAAAGGCTTGTTTGCCTGGAAGCGCAACCTGTTCAATCCACGCTTTCATAAATTTTGGCGAGATATTCTGAAATTCAATGATATTGCCCGTAAGGAACTGAGTGAAAACAGGCTGACGGATCGCACATTGGGCGACTGGCTTGACCGGCATGGGTTTAACACCGCTTTTCGTGACAATTATATCCTGCCTATGGGCGGGGCGATCTGGTCTATGCCGGAAGCAGACATACTCTCCTATCCGGCCTTAAGTTTTTTCAAATTCTTTGAAAACCATCGCCTGATGAACAGGGAGCGCCCGGCCTGGCGCACCGTGACAGGGGGGTCACAGACCTATGTCAAACGGCTTGAGGCGCTGTTGGAGGCGGACACGGTGAAAGACCGCGCTGTGACCAAGGTCAGCCGCGCGCCAAGCACTCAGTCAGGCAACCTATCAGACAATCCATCAGGCGGGCGCTTATGCGTCGAGCTTGAGACGGGCGAGCGCGATTATTTCGATCATGTGATAATGGCCGCGCATTCAGACCAGTCACAGGCGATGCTGTCAGCAGAGGACTTCACCAGCGCACATACCTGCCTTGGGGGTATGCGCTATGCGCCGAACAGGATTTATCTTCACCGCGATGAGGCATTTATGCCTGCGCGACGCCGGGCCTGGGCCGCTTGGAATGTCTTGCGGCAAAACCCGGATCATATGTGCGTGACCTATTGGATGAATATCCTGCAGGGCTTGCCCAGAGATAAACCTGTATTTGTTACACTGAACCCGGCAGAGCCGCCTGATCCGGCCCAAACATTTGTCAGCTATGAATTTGATCATCCGCAATTCGATGCGCCCGCCGCTGATTCTGTTGCAAGGCTAAAGGCGATGAATGGTCAGGATGGGCTATGGTTTGCCGGGGCCTGGATGGGTTCTGGCTTTCATGAGGATGGCCTGAAATCCGGTCTGGAAGTGGCCCTCGCGCTGGGCGGCAAAGTGCCTTGGGAGCCGCAAAATCTGCACTCTTATGCAAAAACTGAAAAGGTGCCCAGACGACGCTATGAGGTCACTGCCTGATGGCCCAAACACAAAGGGACGCTGTATGTATCTATAAAGGAAAAACGCGCCATACACGCTTTATCCCGTTCCGGCAGAGCTTTGCTTATCGGCTTTTCCTGATCAATATTGATATTGACCGGCTGGCTGAGGCAGAGGGCGTCTCGCGCTTATTCAGTGTCGAAAAGCCCAATCTATTCTCCTTTCGTCGGGAGGATCATGGGACAAGAGAAAGAACAGATTTGCGTCCTTGGGCGGACGATCAGTTTACCAAGGCTGGGATTGATCTGGAGGGCGGCATGATCCGCTTGCTCACGCTTCCCAGACATTTATTTTATAAATTTGCGCCGATTTCTCTCTGGCTGGGTTATGGTCCCGACCAAGATTTGCGCGGGATTATCTATGAAGTGAATAATACATTCGGTGACAGTCATGCCTATGTCGCCCCGATCAAAGCCGGGCGTAATCAGCATATGGCGCAGAAGAATTTATATGTTTCGCCCTTTTTTGATGTCAGCGGGCGCTATCGCTTTACCCTGAATGTTTCAGAGGAGAAGCTTGGCCTGATTGTTGATAATATAGAGGATGGGCAACGCCTGCATATGGCCAGCTTGACCGCCAGACAATCCAAATTGACCTCCGGGGCACTTTTGCAAGCAATGTTCAGCCGACCTTTCTCAACCCTTGGCGTCAGTGTCGGTATCCATTATCAGGCTTTGAAATTATGGCTGAAGAAAGCGGGCTATCGCCGCCGCCCTGCGGCCCACCCGACAAAGACAAGCCTAGCTAAACCGATAGTTGCGCCTCATATCAAAAACACCTAGAAGATATTGACCCTTATGACAGATCCTATTCTTGCCAGCCCGACGACCCTTAAAGCGCTTAAAGGCGTCCCTTTGACATTTCGTTGGATTGGAAAATGGCTGTTGACCGGTAAAACAGGTCAACTCAAAGTTCGCCTGCCAGATGGCCGTGAATTGCGCTTTTATCATGATGATGAGGGACCTGAAGCCTCTATAGACATTCATGACTATGCTTTTGCCAAGCGCAGCTTTGCCGGCGGCGATGTTGGATTTGGCGAAAGCTATATGGACGGGCAATGGTCGACCCCTGATCTGACGGCGGTGCTGCGTTATTTCAGTGATAATTTTGATGCCTCTGGGGATGGACGCTTAGCGCGTGGCGGCTTTTTGCGCCGCTTGACCAATATGTTGCGCCACATGCTCAACCGGAACAGTAAAACAGGCTCGCAGCGAAATATTTATAATCATTATGATATTGGCAACACATTCTATGCCAAATGGCTGGACCCCTCAATGACCTATTCGGCTGCGCTGTATAATCAAAAGGATGTCAGCCTAGAGAGCGCACAAAAGGCTAAATATGACGCCATATGCCGCAATCTGAAATTGTCTCCGGACAGCGATATCCTTGAGATTGGGTGCGGTTGGGGCGGATTTGCCGAATATGCCGCGTCCCAATATGGGGCGAAGCTTACATGTCTGACCATTTCAAAAGCGCAGCAGGAATATGCTCGCGAGCGTTTGCATAAGGCAGGGCTGGCTGAACGCGTGGATATACGCCTTCAGGATTATCGCGATCATTCCGGGACATATGATGGCGTTGCCTCGATTGAAATGTTTGAAGCGGTCGGAGAGAGCTATTGGCCCTCCTATTTCAGCAAAGTGCATGAGGCTCTCAAACCCGGCGGCAAAGCGACGCTACAGATTATCACCATTGATGATGACTTGTTTCAAGGCTATCGCCAAAGGGCGGATTTTATCCAGCGCTATATTTTTCCAGGCGGTATGATGCCGAGCGAAAAAGCGCTTAGAAAGCAATTGGAAAAGGCCGGGCTGAGTTATGATTCGGTCAATTATTTCGGCCTTGACTATGCCAAGACGCTGAAAATCTGGGCGGATAATTTCAATAAGGGCTGGGAAGAGATATGTCAGCTCGGCTTTGATGAAAGCTTCCGGCGGATGTGGAATTTCTATCTCAGCTATTGTCAGGCTGGGTTTGAAGGCCAACGGATCAATGTTGGCCAGTTTTCCATTATCCGGCCACATTAAAGCTGATGAATACAAAGCGGATGGAAACGCTCTAGCGGCTCTGATATGCGAGCGGGCGTTTTTCAAAAATGGTGGTTGGAGAGAGACTTGAACTCTCGACCTCAGGATTATGAGTCCTGCGCTCTAACCAGCTGAGCTACCCAACCTTGGACACGCTTTCCAAGCTGGGCTGTATAAGGTTTCGCCCACACGGATGCAAGCCTTTATCGCGCATTCTCTTCTTCGTCTTTCCCCTATGTCTCCGC
>JARFRJ010000301.1 GCA_029287305.1 Hyphomonas sp.
CCATATAAGCAAGGATTATTTAGCCTCGCCTCTTAGAGCGTTTCCGAGTCAAAATGGGTCAGTTTGAGCAACGCGACGGGCAGTTCGGCGAGCATTTGGGCGAGCAGCGCAACGACCCATACCGCGCCGCGATATACATCATGCAAAGGGGTAAAGAGACCGTATAGCCTAGTCCTGCTCTGGCTGGAGTTCATCGGCCTCAAGTATCGTATAGGTTTGTGCCGATGGCGAACCTGTTTTAGTTGCAGTGTCAGGGCGGATCGCTTTTGGGGGGATATCGCCAACCTCTACGCGGATAGAGAAGGCACGCATTTGATCAGAACGCCCTGACTGGCGATGCCGGGCCATAATATTGATATAATGCACCCCATCCGTGCGCGGGGTAAAGCCTATCTCCCAAACCTCATCGTCACCCGCCTGTACCTCACTGTCAAATGAGGTGGTCAGGTCTGACAGTTCCAGTCCAGGGTCAGCAGTAGCTTGCAGCGCGATACGTCCCGCCTCATAGGGATGGGCGATGTTCAACTCGACAAAATTGGCCTGCCCCATTTGCGGCTTGAAACGAAATTCATGGCTGAAATGAAATGCCGCGCCTGGTTTAACTGTTTTGATATAGCTTCGTGTGGACGGGGATATATCAGAACTGTCCGCACTCTCTTGGGAGAGCCGTGCGTCCGAACCAGGATGCCCTGTTTCAGAGCAGGCTCCGATCAGGAGACCGCCACACGCAATAAGCCCATAAAAGAGAAGCCCATAAGAGACATTTTTAAAACTGGTCATAGTGAAATCCTGTTGGCCTTATTGCTCTATTGTGAAGTCAAAGCAGACATTTTGGTTTGGAAACATGCCTGCAAATATGTTGAATTCTGAAATATCGGCGTAATAATCACCCTCAGGCAAGGTTAGAGAGAGGGTTTCAAAGTTTGGGTCCATTGTATTGGGGACATTATAAAATCCACCGCCCTTGGCGTAGATACGAATAAAAGGATCGCTGGTTTCCGCACCAGAGCGGCGCAACGCCGAGAAGGTAAAAGTTGTGACATCATCTGCGCTAAATGGAACAATTGCGCGATTACCAAGTTTATTACCTGTCCCTGCCGTATTGACCGAACAGACCTCTATCGAAGCCCCGCCAATCGTGATTGGATTTATAAAGGGTAATGCCGTGGGAATACCTCCATCATTGGTTTCACCTTCCCCATCCCCGCCACGCCCGAAAATGCCCCGCATATCCAGCAAAGTCTCCAGCTCGTCCCCGTTAACCCCAGCCTCAAGAGCCAGTAAATCTGAAAACAGATAGATGCTGGCGGGCACTGTCTCAGATTTATAGGCGGCGCTGGTCATGACATCATAGAGGGGCCCCAACCCTAGGGACAGCGTATCTGCCCCATCATCTACGGCGTCTGCCAGATCATAAATAATCGAGCCAATTGACCCTTGATTATACCAGCCAGAGGGCGAATAGTTGTTCTCTTCAAGGTCCAGACTGAACCCGGCGGACTGAGCGGAACCGAATGTGTCTATATAAACCGGCGCGTCCAGAATAATCGCCGCGAAGGCATTGCCAAAGCCTTCACTGAAAGCCAAGCGAGGGTCAAGACGATCATTCAGGCTGTGGCTGCCGCCAATAGTATCACTGCGCGAAAGCGTATTTTCAAAATAATGACCAAATTCGTGAATCAGCACATGTTCATCATATTCATCCGTATCGCTGTTAGCAGCGCCTAAAATGGCAATATAAGGCGCGCCATTACTATCGCGGGAAAAGAAAGATGTGATGATATCCCCATCGGCAAAATCACCACTGCTCGGTCGATTATTGACACTCCAATAGACGAGGAGTTTTGGAAAAACGACCGCTTGATCGACCACGCCAATATCGGTCACGGTGTCATACAGTGTATCCAGAATAGCAAAAGGCCCTGCGGCACGCTGATCCGCATAAGACGTTCCGTCCCAGCCAGACGCGGCATTCAGATTTCGCGTCGCATCGGCCACGCCAGAGTTTGTGACACTGCCAACCAGGAGATAAGCCACATCGCCATTGGTGTTATCCAGTACCTCAATGTCATAGCTGAGACCTGCAAAGGGTTGAATTTGGCTGCGCACCTGAACGCGCACATCTGTATTGGCCGGGGCTTCAAGACTATATTCCCCTTCCTCATCGGCGATATCTTCATCCAATATATCGCCATCTGAATCTGCCAGTTGAACAATTACAGACCGTGCCGGGCTTTGGACAGTATCGTCATAGTCCAAACTCCGGCTAACCTGATTGATCGGGATGCGATCATAACTGATCACCCCGGAAATTGTCACGCTTTCTGGGGGAGGTGGCGGTGGAGGTGGTGGCGGCGGCGGAGGTGGCGGTGGAGGTGGTGGCGGAGGCGGTGGCGATTCCGATGCGGGTGTAAGTTCAGGCGGAGGTGAACTTCCCCCGCCGCATGCAGACAGGTGAACGATTAACAAAGCCGCTAGAGCAATTTTCGAAACAGCCATTTTGGTCTTCATCCGGAACATCCTTGTTTGTGCGCCTCACTATATATTATGAACTTAAATATCTATCTATTAATCTTTACTTAATGATGGGCATTTATACGCAATAATAAGTCTTGGATTGATTAATTTCAAAACGCCGCAAGGGCGTGACCATGGTCTTTATAACTTGCTTGTGAGACATGGCGTATAGAGATCAAAATATGATATGTAAATAAAAATTCTACCTAAAGTAAAAATAAAGTTATGTGTAGTTTTTAATGCCAACACAGACAAGATACACGTACATATCCCGCAAATATTGGAACAATATATTTTTTGACCCGATATGGCGCATCTATGTCTAGACTCATATCAATATCTCCCTAAATATCAGATATGGCTAAACATGTAATGGAAGCGCCCAGCCCGTTTAATATGAGTGGGAGCGCGAAAGATGCCGCCGGGGCTTTGGCGTCTGATAATTGGACCCCACATCGCCCGGACCGTAACTGGGTCAGCTTTGATAAGGGCAAAGCCTTTCAAGTCGTGTCAGACTATGATCCTTCCGGTGATCAGGTCACCGCCATTCCGGAATTGGTTGACGGGGTTAAATCCGGTGAACGGGATCAGGTTTTGCTTGGCGCAACGGGCACGGGCAAAACATTTACCATGGCGAAAATCATTGAAGCCGCGCAGCGCCCAGCTCTCATCCTAGCGCATAATAAAACGCTTGCTGCGCAGCTTTATGGCGAGTTTAAATCTTTCTTTCCAAACAATTCAGTGGAATATTTCGTTTCCTATTATGATTATTATCAGCCGGAGGCCTATGTCCCCCGCGCGGACCTTTATATTGAGAAAGAAAGCTCCATTAATGAAGCGATTGACCGGATGCGTCATTCGGCAACACGCGCAATATTGGAACGCCAGGATGTGATCATCATCGCCTCGGTCTCCTGCATTTATGGGATAGGCTCGGTGGAAACCTATAGCGAAATGACGCTAAAACTGGCAGCGGGCGATCAGATGGACCTGCGCGAGCTGGCCGCAAAACTGATCGCGCTGCAATATACGCGCAATGACCTGGCCTTTGGCCGGGGAACTTTCCGTATAAAAGGTGATATTATCGACATATTCCCGACCCATTATGAGGACCGCGCCTGGCGGCTATCCTTTTTTGGCGATGAAATCGAAGACATTATTGAATTTGACCCTCTGACAGGGCGAAAATCCCAGACCCTGCCTGCGATCAAAATCTATGCCAATAGTCATTATGTGACGCCGCGCCCCACTTTGAACCAGGCCGTTCATTCCATCAAAAAGGAATTAAAGGAAACCATCGCGCATTTTCAATCGCAGGGCAAACTTCTGGAAGCCCAGCGCATTGAACAAAGATGCCAATTTGATATTGAAATGATGCTGGCCACAGGCTCCTGTAACGGGATTGAGAATTATTCGCGCTATCTGACCGGGCGTAAACCGGGTGATCCGCCGCCCACCCTGTTTGAGTATTTACCTGAAAATGCCCTCCTTTTCGTCGATGAGAGCCATCAAACGGTCCCTCAGCTTGGGGCCATGCATAAAGGCGATTTCAGCCGTAAACATACCTTGTCTGAATATGGCTTTCGTTTGCCCAGCTGTAAGGATAATCGGCCCTTGAAATTCGAGGAATGGCGGGCCATGCGACCGCAAACCATTCATGTCTCTGCAACACCTGGACGATGGGAAATAGAACAGACAGGCGGCGTCTTCACCGAACAGGTCATACGTCCAACCGGGCTTGTTGATCCGCCGGTCGAAATTCGCCCGGTTTCCCTTGAGGGTGCCAATCAGGTGGATGATGTGATCGCTGAGGTGAAAGAGGTGGCCGCCAAGGGCCTGCGCTCGCTCATCACCACGCTGACCAAGAAAATGTCCGAGGATTTAACCGAATATATGAATGAGCAAGGCGTCCGCGTGCGTTATATGCATTCAGACATCGACACAGTCGAGCGTATTGAGATTATCCGCGATCTGCGTTTAGGCAAATTTGATGTGTTGATCGGGATTAACCTGCTTCGCGAGGGGCTTGATATTCCCGAATGCGGCTTTGTGGGCATATTGGACGCTGATAAGGAGGGCTTCCTGCGTTCAGAAACCAGCCTTATACAAACCATCGGACGCGCCGCGCGTAATCACCAAGCCCGCGTTATCCTCTATGCTGACAGAATGACCGGAAGCATGGAAAGAGCGATTGAAGAGACCGACCGACGGCGACAGAAACAATTGGTGCATAATGAGGTTCATGGCATTACACCGACGACAATTAAGCGTGAGGTTGCCGATATTCTCTCTGATCTTGGAGAACGGCCCGGAAGCGCGAAAAAATCAGGCCGAGGTCGGGATAGACGCCGCGCGGTGGCCGAGCCGGCACATGAATTCCAGCATGAAAAGGCGGGCGGCCATAATATGAAAGCTGTGATTGCCGGTCTGGAAAGAGACATGCGCGAAGCGGCCGCCAATCTCGAATTTGAGGAAGCGGCACGGCTGCGCGATGAGCTGAAGCGGTTAAGGGAGGAAGAGCTTGGGCTGTAAAGCGCTTCTTTCCTTGCGCTGTGTTTTTAATCAATAGCGCCCAGCTAATTTATCCTGCGGCTTCAGCCTTGACACTTTCCGGCGCAACGACCCGAACCGCGGTTGTCTCTATACTGTCCACAATCACAATACGTCCTTTATGAAAGTTTTCATCTTCACTTGCATAGGCGAGCCATTCCGTATCGCCAATTTTAACTCGGCCAGACCCCGCTTTAAAGCTTTGTGTAACCAGAGCCTGACGTCCAATCATTGTCTGCATACGCTGATTGAGCAAAGGGCGATCCGTCTTTTGTTCACGCCAGGATGAAAGCATCGTACGACTTACCAATATAAAACCGATAGCCATGACGGAGAACACTAAAAACTGTATTTCAGCCCCCATAATGGAGGCTGGAAGAAGCCCTGTAATCAGCGCTGTGGCAAAAGCGGCTGCACTGATCCAAAGCAAATCATATGTACCAATGAGTAATTCTATCCCCAGAAGCATGAGGCCGAGCGCCACCCAGTGCCAGAACTCGATCGGAAAAAGAATTTCTGTGAAGCCTTCCATTTTTACCCTCCTTTGCGGAACTTATATTGATATATAAGGGGCATATTTGCCCCTTTATGCCTTAACGAGTGGATGGAACCGAGGTCCCGCCCCCAGACGCACGGATTTCATTTGCCGATCTTGCCGCATCTGTAAGGCCTTTTACGCCTTCAATTGTGCCGAGAAGCGAGGAAAATTCCGCAGGAATAATCACTGTCTTTTGCTGATTTGAAGACGCCAATTTCTCAAAGGCCGTGACATATTGCTGGCCAAGGAAGTAGTTGATTGCATTAATATCGCCCTTCGCAATCGCGTCTGAGACCATTTGCGTGGCTTTGGCCTCTGCTTCCGCCTCTCTTTCGCGGGCTTCAGCATCCCGGAAGGCAGCTTCACGGCGGCCTTCAGCCTCCAGAATTTGTGACGCTTTCAAACCCTCAGCTTTCAAGATAGCCGATTGCTTATCGCCTTCAGCGGTCAGAATTTCAGCCCGCTTCAGACGCTCCGCCTTCATCTGCCGCGCCATCGCTTCGGTGATATCAGCAGGCGGGGAAAGGTCTGCAATCTCAATCCGCGTCACCTTTATCCCCCAAGGATTGGTCGCTGCATCAATCACGCCCAGCAAGCGCGCATTGATATCATCGCGATTGGATAATACTTCATCCAGATCCATGGAACCGACAACCGTCCGGATATTGGTCAGCGAAAGATTTTGAATGGCATGGGTGAGATTATTCACCTGATAGGCAGCGGCCACCGGGTCTATAATCTGAATAAAAACCACCGCATCGCTCGACACCATGGCATTATCCTTAGTGATCACTTCCTGACGCGGAATATCCAAAACGGTTTCCATCATATTCATTTTACGACCAACGGTCTGATAAAATGGGATGATAAAATTCATTCCGGGTTGCAGGGTTTTTGTATAACGCCCAAAGGTTTCAACTGTATAATTAAAGCCTTGCGGCACCACTCTCAGGGTTTGCACAATAACAATAATAGCCACAGCGGCCAGCACACCCAGTACGATAAGTTCGTCCATATCAACTCCTTTTCCATAATTAGTAGCGTTTATTATAAATAAGTAATCTTTATTGCTTTTCAATAATAGAGCTTCAAAATTTCATCCGGATAAAGCCGGACAAGATTATTTGACTGTCTCCAAATCCTTTTCAACAGGTGTCAGCTTTTTCAGATATCACCGTTACCCAAACCTCAGAATAGGCTTTCCGCCTCATCAAGAAACGCCTCAAGCCCATCTTGAAAAGAGGATTTCTCAATACCCACACAGAGAACCCCAAATCCATCGATTATAGCCAGGATCATAAGCGCTTGCGCCCGCTTCCTGCTCGGGTCCTGTGTCTCAAGCCTTTGCATGATCCAGTCTTGGAAACCCGTAATGATTAATCGGGCCACCTCAGTATAAGGGGCCTCCCCTCTGCCTGCGCGGACCGCTATTTCCAAACTCAAGCGCATAAAAGGCGCAAAATCATCACTTTGTGTCAACGCCGCACCCTCTGCCAAAAGCTGCTTGGCGGGCAGTGGCTGATTTGCTGGCAAAACTTTTTCGAGTGTTTCGGTCATTTCCTCTGCCGCGCGCAGAAGCGTCAGTGTCATAATCTCAGATTTATTCTTGAAATAATATAAAAGCATGCGGTCACTAATCTCTGCCGCCGCGGCGAGTTGGCGCAAACTCGTCTCACCAAGCCCCGCCTTCAGGACATAATCGGCAAGGCGCGCAAGGCAGAGGTCACGTTGCTTATCTTTTTTCGTCATTTTGTCTTGTAGCATCTGTTACACTCATATAATATGTAGCGTATGCTACATATTTGGAGATAGCTCATGTCACCGTCATTTCGTATTTTATTCATCAAGATTTTGGCATTCCTTTTGCTCATAGGCCCCGGTTTGATGATGATAACCGGCCCTCAAAGCCCGTTTTTTCCAGCTATAAACCTGTTCCTTGATTTTGCCTATCAGCCCTATAATGGCGCAGAGCAAATCAGTGACGGAGCCGGATATTTGCTAAATGCGATATTGGGGGGCGTGCTGGCAGGCTTTGGGGCGATGATCTGGATGGTGGCTGATGATGTGCTGGCATCAAATGAACGCTTGGG
>JARFRJ010000249.1 GCA_029287305.1 Hyphomonas sp.
GATTGACTATGAAAAGGCCGCCAATGTGGTTGTCGATGCTTATTTACAATTGCCGAAGGAAGCGGGTTTTGCCTTGCTCATGCTAGGCGAGGGTAATTTGAAAGAGACGCTTGAGACGCAAACACATGGCCATCCTGTCCACTTTCCGGGCTTTGTGAAAACACGCGGTGAGTTGGCAAAGATTTTTGCCTCTTCAGACCTTTATGTTTCGGCCATGGCGCATGAGACGTTCGGAATTTCCATCATTGAAGCCCAGGCAACCGGTTTGCCCGTGATTGGGGTCCATGCGGGGGCTATGCCAGACCGGGTGCCGCCGGATTTAGGCCGTCTGGGTCCGGTCGGAGATGCAAAAGCGATGGCTGATCATATCCTAGAGCTGTGGCAATCTGAGACCCGTTTGACGATGCGCAAAGCGGCGCGTCAGCATGTGGAGACCCAGTTTTCCTGGGCCCGCACATTTGAGCATTTGTTCAAGAATATTTATAATATTGCTACGTAACTCACTGCAATAAAATACATTATAGGGCTGAGCAATATCTTAGGTAACTGTTGCGCCGCCATCCACAACCATCATTTGACCGGTCATATATGTCCCCGCTTTGGAGGCGAGAAAACAGGCTGCGCCTGCCAATTCTTCAGGTTCACCAATACGTTCCATAGGCGTTCCACGCAGCGCTTCTTTCAGCATAGCCGGATTTTCCCACAGCGCGCGCGCAAAATCGGTTCGGATGAGGCCGGGCGCAATACAGTTCACCCGTACATTATCAGAGCCAAATTCCACGGCAAGATTGCGCGCCAACTGGAAATCAGCGGCTTTGGAAATATTATAGGCCCCAATCACAGGGTTGCCACGCAAACCGCCAATGGAGGAGACAATGATAATGGATCCATCCTTGCGGGCGCGCATTTCCGGCGCACACATATTGATCAGCCAGTGATTGGAGATGATATTATTCTGCAGGATTTTGGTAAATTGCTCATCTTCAATACCCGACATCGGGCCAAAATAAGGATTTGAGGCCGCATTGCAGACAAGGATATCGACCTGACCAAAAGCTGCCACCGTTTCCGTATATAAATTCTTCAGGTTTTCCTTGGAGGAAATATTGGCAGGGACTGCAATCGCCGCCGCACGCCCGGTTGTCTCATTGATCGCGCTTGCAACCGCTTCGCACGGTTCTGGCTTGCGCGAGGAGATAACGACATTTGCGCCCAGCGCGGCCATCTGTTCGGCAATGGCTTTGCCAATACCGCGTGATGAGCCCGTAATGATAGCGGTTTTTCCTGTTAGATCGAAGAGTGTCATATGTGCGTTTCCTTGATATAAGTCTTATTGTAAGGACATTGGAACAAAACAATTATGTGTGAAACCTGTCCTCTGTCTCACAGTATTGGCTTCGTATTTACGCAGGATCAAGGAAAATTAATCCTCAGGCAGAAAGTGCACAATATACGCAAAGCTCGTCTGGGGGGTAAGCTGTATAAAAAGTGGCCTGCTTTTGGTGTTTGGTGATCAAGAGATGATATTGGAGGGGATGTGACTAAAAAACCGCGCTTGACCCGGGTCCGGCTTTTAATGCTCGGCATATGTCTGGTTCTGCTTGTCCTGACAGGACCAGCCTGGATCAATTTCGGCGGACTGCGCCCTGACCAGGGCTCCCCCGCTCTGGCTGCGAAAACATCCATTTATGCGCCTGAAGACTTTATCCTTTTGCCATGTTTTAGCTCTGCAAAAACCAAGCCTGAAACAGATTGTGTGATCATCGCCGCGGGCGGGAAGCGCGTTCTGATTGGTGCCCCAGCCGGAATTGGTTCTGGCATTGCTAGGGGCGATATTTTTCCGCCTGACCGGGTGCTTCTCTTCTCCTTAAAGGCCGCCCAGATTGAAGGTCTGGATGAGCTGCGCAATCGCTTTTGGGCACGGGATATAGGGGCGCCTATCAAGATTGGGGCGAGTGAAGAAATTGTCGCGCTGATCGGGCATTTAAATGCAGCCTATACCGCCTCTGATGCTTTGGCCTATTTGCAAGGCGTTGAGGGGACGCGGCTCAATACTATGCCGATTGAGGCGTTTACACTGGGGGTTGGGGATATTGCCTTTGATACAGGAGATTTGCGCCTTCAAGTTTTGACAGGTGGGCCTAATCAATTTGCCTATTTGGTTAGTTATGCGGATCGACGCGTTCTGGTAGCTCCTTGTGGGGCCCCGGCAGAAACGCTGTCACGCTGGCCCAAAAGCGATCTTTATCTTGGCTGCGCAGGGCCCGGCCCAGAAAGCCAAAAGAGGCTTTCTTGGCCTCTGCAAACGGCCATTTATATTGACTGAGGCAGAGGCTTCACCATGCTTTGTCCTGCTTTATAGCGTTTGGGATTAGCGCTTTTATTTTTGATAGACTCGGCTCAATATTCTGTCTAACTTCAGCAAAGCTTTTTGAGGTGGATACTCAATTTCTTAATGAGATCTACCTAGAAGTGTTATAGGCGAGTTTTAATCTAAGTTATGTACGTTGTTTTATTAGTCATTTTTGTGGGTATTGGCGCAGGCTCAGGGTGGGCCTTGACTAATTTTGCCTATCAGCCCCTGCCAATATCCCTAATGACAGGGGCCTTGATCACGCTTTTTCTGTGGCAAGTGTCATTTCTGTTCCGGCGATCGGGAAAAGCTTCAAAAGCATTTGAGTCCCGCTTGGCAGAGCTTGAGACGGGCCTTCAGGGCATGTCCGACTCGCTGCAAAATGTTCAAACCAGCGTTCAAAAAGTTACCGATAAGACCGAGACATATACGCAAGAGGCAAATGCCTACCAGTCTCAGATAGATTTGCTGCGTGAAAAGCTGAATACGGAGCTGGTCCTACGCCAGTCCAAAATCAGCCAGGATGTCACGCAATTAAAACAGCTTATTGGGCGTCTTGTGACCCAGATTGAAAAACAAAGCATAAAAGACACTGCCGCCAGTCTCTCTACGGCCAGTCCTTCTGCCACAAGTCTCTCTACGGCCAGTCCTTCTGCCGCAAGTCCACCAGAGCCCCCAAAGAAACAGGGGGTCACAGGTTTAGCGTCCGCCCGCAAACGGCGGGAAAGCCAACAAAAGCATGCGAATTTGCTTTTACAGCCGATTACGTCTCTGCAAAATAAGGAAACGACTTATTATGAAGGCATAGCAAGGCTGACCGATTATGCAACGCCAGCCTCATCGCCCTTGCCTTGGTTCAAATCGCATCGTCAGGCTGACATATTAAAGCAAATTGATAATAATACGCTGTTTCTCAGCATTCAAATTGTTAGCCGATTTGCCGAGAAAGATCAAAAACTGGGCGTGTTTTGCAATGTCTCCCGTTTGGCTTTTGATGATCAGGCCTTTTTTGCTCAATGGTTACCTTTAACGCAAAATAATCAGCATCTGGCAGAAGCGATAATTTTTCAGATGAGTGCGCATGAATTTACGTCACGTTCAGAGCCGATGAAACGGAATATGGACCGGCTACGGGCTCTGGGGTTTCGGTTTTCACTCTCACAAGTGCCTGATTTCGCATTCGATTTACCGGGTTTGCAGGCTACAGGCGTGAGCTTTGTGAAAATGCGCTATCAGGACATGATGAAGCATTTGAAAAACCCTAAAGGTACTCGCCCGATCAGCCCGATGGAAAGCCATATCTGGGCCGAAGATATCCATCTTTTATGCGCCCGTTATGGAGTTGGCCTGATTGCCTGCGAGATTGATACCGCTGAAAAATCCGCAGAAATCAAGAAGTTCGGAATTCATTACGGGCAAGGGGCCTATTACGGGCTCGCCCGGCAGGTCAAAGCCTCGCTCTTGCAGGAGACATCTGTAGATGAAAAGGCGGCCTCATAGCAGCTGGCAAGGCTGAAATCTGCGGCGTGTGATCTGCATTCTATCAGTCGCAAAACGTCTTTTTTCGGGCCGTGTATACATTATTTAAATTATTAAAACCAATGGGCTGAAACGGCTTGTTCATGTGACTTCAAGTATGAATGGCCGGTCCAATTTTATAATTCTTCTCGGCGAGGTCTACGCAACGATCAAGCTTGCCGGGCCGCGCAACAGGCCGCGCAACGGGCCACAGCGTGGCTTGCGCAACGATCAAGCTTGCCGAGCAGCGCAACGGGCCGCGCAACAGGCCACAGCGTGGCTCGCGCAACGATCAGGCTTGCCGGGCAGCGCAGCAACACATCTGATGAAGGGGCACCAATAAGCATTCTCATTATTCTATAAGGG
>JARFRJ010000352.1 GCA_029287305.1 Hyphomonas sp.
GGCGAGCGCGAGTGAAAGCTTCACCCATCCGGCAGTTTGCACCTGTCCTCGTTCAGGGCTTGCCTGTAACAGGGTTTGCCGGGTGAGCGCGTCTTCAAACTGGTCCATCATTTGCGGCACGCGCTTCAGACGGCTGGCCACATCTATGATATTTTTCGCGGTCAATTTCAAGACGCCTTCGGGACCAAACTCACGGGTGACCCAGTCGGAGACAATCGGTTCTGCCGCCGCCCAGATATCATGCTGGGGATGAATCAGACGGGCGACCCCTTCAACCTGCACCATGGTTTTTTGCAAGAGAACCAATTCAGGGCGTAAATGCATGCCAAATTGATGCGTATAGTCCAGCAATTGCAGTAATAAGCGCCCCATTGAAACATCTTCGGCCTTTTTGCCATGGATCGGCTCGCCGACCGCGCGCAAGGCTTGGGCAAAATCGCCGACAGACTTATCCGGCGGCACATAGCCCGCCTCAAAATGCACCTCCGCAATGCGGGTATAATCGCGCCGGATAAATCCCCAGAGAATCTCCGCCAGAAAGCGTCGCTCATTCAAGCCAATGCGCCCGATAATGCCAAAATCAACCAAAGCCAGACGGCCCTCGGATGTCAGGATTATATTGCCCTCATGCATATCGGCATGAAAGACGCCATGCTTGATCGCATAGGCCAGAAAGCCCTGAGTGATCGTGTTCGCCAGCGCCTTACGGTCCAGCCCGGCCCGGTTGAGCCCTTCCGGCTGGGTGAGCGGTGTACCGGTGACCCAGTCTGTGGTCAGGACCGTTTTGCCCGATCGCTCCCAATCGACGCACGGGATAATAAAATAGCCCTCTTTTTCAGACAAAGCGCGCATTTCATCGGCCCCGCCCGCCTCTAGGGTAAAATCGAGCTCTTTTTCCATGCTCTGCGCAACCGTATCGATAAACGCGACCGGCTCCATACGCCGCGTTTCGGGTCGATGCTTTTCAGCCAGAGACGCAATACGGCGCATCGCCCGCATTTCCGCGCGAATGCGCTGGTCAACACCGGGCCGCAGGATTTTCACAGCTTTGGCTTTGCCCTCGCAGCGCACCCGGTGCACTTGCGCCAGCGAAGCGGCGGCGACCGCTTCGGGTAAATCGTCTGGAAACAGCTCTCTGGCGATCTCGGCTTCAAATTCGGCATTCAGGACAGACCGCGCAATTTTGGTGGAAAATTGCGGCACTTGATCTTTCAGGCGAGACAGATCGGTTGTGGTCTCAAC
>JARFRJ010000475.1 GCA_029287305.1 Hyphomonas sp.
GCATACGAGATGGAATTGTTCGTCTCGTGGGCTCGGAGATGTGTATAAGAGACAGAGCCCAGGCCGTGCCGTAAATGCGCTGTAGCATTTCATTATCTGAATCGCCGCGCCAATAGGCCCCGGCCAACTTCATCAGCTTGAAGGCTTTGGGTAATTTTCCGGTTGAGGGCAAATGAGGCCCCCGGCACAGATCAAACCAATCGCCCTGACGGTAGACCGTAATCTCTTCACCTTGCGGGATAATATCATCTATGATCTGGGCCTTATAGTCCTCGCCAATGGATTTGAAGGTCGAGATCGCTGTTTCCTTATCCCAGACCTCGCGAATAATCGGATAATCCGCATCGACGATGTCCTGCATTTTCTTTTCTATCGCCTCGAAATCATCTGAGGAGAAAGGTGCTTGGCGGGCAAAATCATAATAGAACCCGTTCTCAATGACAGGTCCGATAGTGACTTGCGTGCTGGGATAGAGGGCTTGCACGGCCTGAGCGAGTATATGCGCCGCATCATGCCGGATCAGCTCAAGACCTTCAGGGTCTTTAGCGGTCAATAATTCCAGATTCGTATCTTCCTCCAAGGGACGGGTCAGATCATAAAGCTGGCCGTTGACCCGCGCCAGAAGAACCTTTTTGGCCAGCGAATTGGAAATGGATTGCGCCACATCCAAGGGTGTTGTCCCGTCTGGGTATTGACGCTCAGCGCCATCTGGCAGGGTAACCTCAATCATAATATATCCCGTCTAAAAAATGTATTTTACGACTTAACGTTATTTCGCCAGCGTGCAAGACGCCACGGCGTAAAAAAGCCGGCTTCGGGTTTCTGGCCCGGCACAGGATCATGCCCATAGGAGCCGCCCGGTCGACAGCGCCACAATCGACCAAGCATCATCCAGAACCCAGTCCAGACCCCATGTCGGGAGACCGCCTCGGCGGTAAATTCCGAACAGCTCGGGTGATGACGGCATCTTACCCCTATGGCGTAAAAGACGACTGACAAGCTCAATTTATAGGCCCTGAGACAGATATAGGCGAGAGGCTTATAAGGAGATTTATTTGGCTGATGGGTCATTGTCTATCTGGCATTGTCAGGCGTTTTATTCTTCAAGGCGTTTGGGTTCAAGCTTAGCCTGATAGATCGCGCTCATTTGAGGTTTATGACCGTTTTAATCGGGCCTGCTTTAGCGCTATGTTCACATTTGCAAATATGGTCTATATCACATTCATATAAACAATACAGATTTGAGGAGGAATGAATATGACATCTTTTGAAGCTCTTGCGCTTTGGGTTGGCCTGCATGTTTTGCTGATGGCAGGGCTCAAGCTTCGCGTCGGTGCAACCCGGATACGCACCAAGGTCGATTATGGCGGCGGCGAGGATGCGCTCATGCAACGCATGTTGCGGGTCCAGGGCAATGCGGTGGAAGATGTCCCCATTGCTTTACTAGGCCTTGGGGCTTTGGCCTTTGCCGGTGGCCCAGTTTGGATGATACATTTGCTCGGCGGGCTTTTATTTGCTGCACGCAGTTTGCATGCTTTCGGTCTTGGCGGCAAAGCCGGGGCTTCAAAGGGCCGTTTTATCGGCACGATCGGCTCTCTTCTCGTGCTTCTCCTGACGGGCGGGGCGTGCCTCTATTTTGCTTTTTTCTAGCTCGGGCACGCTCTAGATGCCAGATGTTTCAGACCTAACCTCAAAATCTGAGGTAGACTGGGTCGTCTCTGATCGGCTCGTGCCTTATGAAGCCGCGCTTGAGGTGATGAACGCGCGTATTCGCGATATCCATGAAGGCCGGGCACCGGAACTGATCTGGCTATTGGAACACCCGCCGCTTTACACGGCGGGGACAAGTGCCAAAGCGCAGGATTTGCTGCAGCCGGATCGCTTTCCAGTTTATAAGGTTGGACGCGGTGGGCAATATACCTATCACGGCCCCGGCCAGAGAATTGTCTATGTGCTTTTGGATGTCGCCAAACGCGGCAAGGATATTCGTAAATTCGTCGCCCTGCTGGAGACTTGGATTATTGAGACCTTGGCCGCGTTTAATATCAAGGCTGAGCGCCGGGCCGGGCGTGTCGGCGTCTGGGTCGATCGCAGCCAGCCGGGTGGGCCTCTGCGCGAGGACAAGATCGCGGCGATCGGGATCAGACTGAAGCGCTGGGTTAGTTTTCACGGGCTCAGCATCAATATAGAGCCGGACCTGACGCATTTTGCAGGCATAACGCCCTGTGGTATTTCAAGCGACGGACTTGGTGTAACGAGTTTTCTCGACCTTGGTTATATTGTTTCCATGGCCGAGGTCGATGATGTTCTCAAACGTTTCTTCACGCGCCTGACAAATAGTCAGATACGCAG
>JARFRJ010000476.1 GCA_029287305.1 Hyphomonas sp.
AGTTGGATCGTCGGCAGCGTCAGATGTGTATAAGAGACAGATCTTATATAATAAGAGAGTTTAATAGGAACGGAGCCTTGCATGTCCTCGCCTAAAGCTGGCCCGCCGCGTGTGTGGCAAAGAATGCTGTCCGGACGGCGGCTCGATCTCATTCACCCCTCACCTCTGGATATTGAAATTGAGGATATTGCGCATGGTCTGGCGCGCGTCGCGCGATGGAACGGGCAAACACAAGGCGCACATGCCTATTCTGTCGCCCAGCATTCGCTTTTGGTTGAACAACTCTGCGGTATGCTCGCGCCAAATCTGACCCCGGAAGAGCGTCTTGTCGCCCTGCTCCATGATGCGCCTGAATATGTCATAGGAGATATGATATCCCCGTTTAAAGTAATTTTGGGAGTGAGCTATAAAGGGGTCGAGCAGCGCCTGTCGGAAGCCATTCATCTACGCTTCGGCCTGCCCGCTTTGACGTCTGAAAAGCTGAAAAAAACCATCAAAAAAGCCGATCATATTTCGGCCTGGTTTGAAGCGGTCCAATTGGCTCTGTTTACACCCGGCGAAGCAACACGTCTTTTTAGCCTGCCACCGAAACAGATCAAACTTGATCTGACCCCACTAAGTCCGGTGGAGGTACAAACCGCCTTTACAGAGCGTTATACTATTTTGCTAAAGCAAAAAGAGGCTTAATAAGGAGGCGGCATGATCAACCTCATTATTGAACTTTCCGCCGTCGTTTTATGTGTTGAACAGACGCGGCCCAAATTTCTCGGCCTATCGCCAGAGCCACGCCGCATCGCCCTGCCCTCTGGGCCCTTTGATCCGGGCACGGATCGCACACTGGAGCGCGCTGTGCGTGGCTGGGTGCAGACCCAAACGGGATTTCCCCTCGGCCATGTAGAACAGCTATATACATTCGGTGATCAGAACCGTGAAATAATGGCCAGCTCGCCAGAGGATATGAGCCAAGAGGCACGTATTATCTCGGTTGGCTATCTGGCGCTAACCCCGAAAGCGGCCAAGGTTGAAGCAGGCTTTGAGGCAGAATGGTATGACTGGTATGCGCATTTTCCTTGGGAAGACCATCGCAAGGGCCCGCCTGCGCTCATCGCCAAGGAGATTGCCCCGCGCCTTTTGAGCTGGGCAGATGGCGATCCAGCCCATCTGGAGCGCGCGCGCCTTGCCTTCGGGCTGGACGGACGCGCCTGGATAGAAGAGCGCGTTCTGGAACGCTATGAGCTATTATATGAGGCTCGACTGGTTTGCGAAGCTTGGCGCGATGAGGGCTCTGCGCCGGAATATGTTTTACCCGGCCTTTCTATGGTGTCCGATCATCGCCGCATTCTCGCCACAGCTATTTCCCGCCTGCGCGGAAAGCTGAAATATCGCCCGGTCCTGTTTGATCTCATCGAGAACGAGTTTACACTTTCCGCTTTGCAGAAAAGGGCCGAAGCGATATTGGGCCTGCCTTTGCACAAGCAAAATTTTCGCCGCGCTCTGGACAAATCGGGTCTTGTAAAAGGAACCGGAAAACTGGAAAGTTCCACAGGCGGGCGTCCGGCAGAATTGTACACATTTCGCCATGAACTTCTCAAACAGCAAATTGTTATGGGGGTCGCCACACCTGCGCGGCGTCTCTCGGACTAAACATCATCAAGACGGGAGAGCCTGTATTATCTCGGCAACTCGGACACGCTCTTAATCAA
>JARFRJ010000062.1 GCA_029287305.1 Hyphomonas sp.
CCATAGGTTCGAGGGGCCCCATAAACGCGATACCCCGTACCGAACACAAGTTGCTCGAACCCTTGTGTCACATACTCTTCATCAGCGAGATTTTTAACCCAAAGGGAGGCTTCCCAGTCATGCTCGCCAAAAAGCGTAAATTGCGCATTGGTGACCGAGTATCCGTCTGATTGAAGGAGCGGATTGTTGAACACCGATAGGAATGCCTCTGACTTATATCGCCAATCTAGGCCAATCCGGAACGAAAGCGCATTGGTCAACTTTCTTTCATAATTTGCGCCCAAAATGAGGTTAAGATCCGAGGCATCAGGCAGCTCATTTCCTGCTGGGACCGTACCTGCGGTTGCTTCAAACTCACCAAGTTCTGTTGAGAGCAAGCCAATACCCGCATTTAGGTTCAAGCCTTCAAGCGCCGGCGGGGCATAAATCAAAGATATGTCCGCGCCATAAACCTCTGCTTCTTCAACATTTCCAAGGCGTTGGACAGGGATGGACCCGACATTGTCCTGAATAAAGCTCTGCACGTCGCTATAATCATAGTAAAAGACTGAAGCCTCATACCCAAAGCCAGAGGCAGGATATTGCCCTTTCGCACCGATTTCATAGGCACGTAAAGTTTCAGGTTTATAAGGGACCAGTTGTGCGCTTGATGTCGCAACGCCTGTGAAGAAGCCGCCACTTTTATCGCTTTCAGAAACGCTCGCATAAATGAGATGGCGGTCACTCGGTTTCCAGTTAAAGCCAAGTTTCCAGGACCAACTGGAATTACTGATCTCATCGTCGACGCTGGCAAGCGTTATCGGCCCCGTCCCGAGTGGCGTTAAGGTTAGGAAACTGCCGCCTGGTTCGGAAACATTGTCCTGTGTGAAGCCGAAATTTTCTCGGGTTTCATCTGTGTATCTCAACCCTGTGATGAGGCTGATCGTATCAGATAGGGTCCACTCGGCATTGGCAAATATCGCAGCTGATCTGGCTTTTTGGTCAGCAAATGTGAAAAATGATGTGTTAAATATGTCCTGTAGGGAGCCATCATAAGTCGTCTCGACATTGTCGACACTATAAAAAGCACCGACCTGCCAGTCGACCATGTCCATTTCTCCCGACAGGCGTAATTCTTGCGAGACTTGGTTTACATCGTCAGTGGTCACAAAATCGGTAATGCGCATGGGCGTCGCATCGACATCAACAGAGTATTGGCGGCTAAAATTTATATAGCCTGTCACGGATGTGAGATCGGCAAATCCTAAATCCACATTTATACGCGAACTAAACATGACCTGATCGAAATCATAATCCGGATCGGTCGAATAGGCGCCTGTATATGGATTGCCATCCGTGTCGGCATACCCAAAGAAATTTGAACATCCTGGACTTCCAGGACAGTCTGTTTCGGTTGCTGTGGGCAGCAGACCGAAGAATTCAGGACCACCGAGTTCAGAACGCCCCTTTTGGCCTTCAGCCTTCAACAATACGTTAATGTTCTCATTGGCATCCCAGGCCGCCTGTACTCGGCCAGACACAACATTCCGACGCCCGATATCGCGGCCGAGAGTCTCGTTCTGATAAAAGCCTTCGTCTTGGATAATGGCTTTGCCTGAGGCCCGTACCGCGAGTGTTTCTGTCACTGGAATATTTGCAAAACCCTCGACTTCGCGAGATTGGAAATTGCCGACACCGGCTGCAAGACGCCCCGAAAATCCATCGAAGTTCGGTTTGGCAGAAATGATATTTAGGGCACCCGCCGTTGAGTTACGGCCATAAAGCGTTCCTTGTGGCCCTTTCAGCACTTCCATGCGTTCTAAATCGAACAGTTCACCGCTTAGTAAAGCGAGCGAGCTCAGAGCAATTTCATCGACATATACGCCAGTTGCAGGATTGTTCGTCGAACTGAAATCATTCAACCCAATGCCGCGAATTGTTACAATTGGAATGAGCCCGGGCGTTAATTCCTTAACGCTTGCATTTGGCGTGAATTGAATCAAATCAGAGGCGGTATCGAGACGCTTGGTTTTGATAAACTCTTGATCTGCGACTGAAATCGCAATGCCCACATCTTGAAGCGATTGTTCTCTTTTTTGGGCCGTCACGGTCACCGTTTTCATGACAGCTGGCTCGTCATTGCCAGTCTCTTGAGTATATGCCGGCAAGGCGATGATGGCACCGAGCGCTGTTGACGCGAAGAGTGCACGCGAAACTTGTCTTCTTCTGATCATTTTTTCCTCCTATCTCAACTTTTAGACATTTGAGTATGTTTACTTAACAGCACACCCGTTTTGACTTGGCAAGAAAATTCGACAATTAGGTATGTCTAGGGTCAAGTCTGACAAAATCATTGTGAAGTTCGTCAATCTGGATTACCAGAGCGTGTGACCTTAGAATTCAGCCAATCCATGCCCGACAGAACTAAGCGCCAGCGGACCGAAGACGCCGTCTGCGAGGCAGGAGCGAGGGAAATGAACCGCGTTGGACCGGGAGCTGTGAGGCTGGGCGTGATCGCAAGCTCGCTCAATATATCCCGGAACTCTCTTTACTATTATGTCAAAGACCGCCGTGATCTGGTCCAAAAATGCTATTTGAGAACCTGCGATTTCATTGACGATATCCTCGCTTCAGAGGCTCGGTCTTCAGATGGTTTTGAAACGAAAATCAGAAATATGTTTCGTGCGCTGATGAGCGAAAATGCCTGCAAGTTCGTGATCATAAGTGACATGGCCCTGCTCGAAGCGAGCGCGCGTAAATTGGTCGCCAACCGGCTCGATCATCAAATTTCAAAAATTGCCTCGCTTATTTCAGATGCGCAAGGGGAGGGCACTCTCAGAGATGTTGATCCCACCATTGCCGCACATATGATTATGGGAATGACCGAATGGGCACGCACTTGGAATGCCTGGACCTCTCCAGATTTAAGCCTCCAGCAAAGACGTAATGAAATGAGTGCGATTGCGCTTTCTGAAATTGTCTTGCGGGGGATCGCAGCATCCCCAGAGGAAAGTTTTGTCTGTAAACTCAAATTCGATGATCTTAACCGCAGCTCATACAATCTATTCGATCGGGCGGATGCGAATACCCAAAGACGCCAAATTCTGATCGGGGCGGCATCCCGTCTGTTCAATGAGCGGGGCATTGAATCGGTGTCAGGCGATGATATTGCTGCAGAAGTGGGGGTGACAAAAGGCGCAATATATCACCATTTTCGAGACAAACATGCCCTCGTATTGGCTTGCTATGAGCGCGCTTTTGACTTGTATCAACTCATCAATGATGCCGCGAGCGCAACGCAAGACGATCCTTTGCGAAAGATGCTCACCGTATTCCACCTAAATTGCCAAGCCCAGGCCGTTGAGACCCCTCCGCTCGTTATGCAGCCGGGTTTGCAATCTTTGCCTGAGATCACTTTGGTGCGCGCCCGAAAACTGGCTGTGCAAATGCGGTCGATACATGCTGACGGTGTGGCAACGGGGTCTTTACGTCACTCCGACCCAGCGCTTGTCGAAATCACCGCCGGTGCGTTTTTTCGGTTGCTGAAATGGAGGGATCGACGGCCAGAGTTGAGCGATGAACGGATCGCAGATGAGATGACCAGTGTCTTCCTGAGAGGAATGATGGCTTAGCTCGGACACGCTTTAGCCGTTTCCCAAAACGAGTTCAGTTAAACCGCTAGGCGCGAGGCGGGTTGCTTGAGCGGCTAATTTTGGACCCCATATTTGGGGCATCTTAAGCCGCTCATTGATCCATTTGCGACAGACACTAAGGGCCTCATTCGGGTGCCCATCTGCTTTTACCGTCGCCTAAGCGTCTACATCTGGCCATGCCCCGCCGCTAGGCAGTTTCCCACCTGTCGTCAGGGATGGGGGTCAAATTCCGATCCGGATGTGATCCACCACATTTTTGACACCAGGAGCTGCCCAAGCCGCTTGGCGCGCGACATCGCGGTCGTGCCAAGCATCAACTTTACCTTCGAGGGTGACTTGTCCGTCTAGAACTTTCACTTCGATGGCTTTCGCTTCGAGTTCGGCGCTGCGTGTCAGAGCCTTTTCGATGCGTTGCTTTATGTCGCCCGGGGTTGCGTGCGGTTTAACATTGATCAGGTTTGTCACCCCCCGCACCCCCGATAGCGCCGCAATATGGTCGCGGGCACGTTTGGCTTGGTAACGCCAGTCAACCTGACCAGAGAGTGTTACATAGCCATTCTCAACTTTGGTTTTCACCTTGCCTTTGGGAATAGAACTATCCCAATCAATGACATTTGCCGCCCGGATCGCAATTTCGTCATCAGATGACCAAGCATGCTCGGCAAACCTGACTTCTAGGTCTTCTGCAATAGCGCGGACGCCTTTAACCCGTTGGGCTGCGCGTTCAGCTGCCAGCTTTTGCGCGTAGCTATTTACATATCCCATAAGCGTCACGACGCCTTCTTTTACACCAACTCCGATATTGGCGGCATCAAGACTTGGCTCCCATGCCAGTTCTTCATCCACTAAACTTTTTAGATTAAGATCATCCATCTCATATTACCTTCTTTTTGTAGCCGCATCACCTCGGCAATGCCTAGAGTAGTTAAAACGAAAAAAGCGGGGTTGATTCAAATCATGACGCAGAGATTTCGATTTTCCGCCCATCTGATTTCGCCTTGGCAGATTTTGGAAGCTGTATCCTTAAAACACCCTTTTTCAGCTTGGCATTAATCTTATCGGCGTCAACCTCACATGGCAGAGCGATACGGCGTCTGAATGCGCCATAAGAGCGCTCTATACGATGAAAATCGGCCTCTTTCTCTTCGGCTTCCTCTTCGCGGTGGCCGCTAATATCAAGGGCACCATCAATGAGGGATATGTCAATATTCTCCTGGTCAATGCCCGGCACGTCCAGAACGACATTGACGGCATTTTTAGTCTCGCTCATATCGAGGCTGGTCGACATTTTGAACGCGCCATCTGAGTTCTTGTCCCGGGTCATCGGGGCAAAATAATTGCTGAAAACATCGTCTATCTCATCGCGCAAGGATGAGAAAAAATGCGGACGATTGAACCATCCTTGATGACGGCGTACGGGCATGTTTGATTGAGAGGTTGGGTCTATCATAATACTGTTCCTTATTTGATGCTTGGGAAAAACTGGTCGTGACTGACCTTACCGAATAGGCGGTGACGACGAATTGATAATGCTCAAACCGATCGCGCTTCAAGCGCCGCGTCTGGTTCCAGTGCTAATCGAATGGCGAGATGATCGAGCAGGTCTTTCAAGACCAATACGCCGACAAGATGGCCTTTATCGATGACGAGGAGCCTTGTTCTCTGCCCGATAATCATTTGCCTCAGCGCATCATGGGCAGGGACTAAAGGAGACGTACACAGATCAGGCGATAGCGGCGTCATCGTCTTTTGAACCTGCTGCACAATCCAGTCTTTTTGCTTTATCGATTTTAGATGTGCAAGACCGATTATGCCAATGGGTTGACCGTCACGGAGGACGGGAAACACATCATGCCCATAAGTGTATAAATAATTGTCGACGAAATCGCGCAGGCTAAGATCGCCAGGAACCGTATCGACATTTACGGTCATGAATTGGTTGACGGTTTGGCCTTTAAGCGCCGTCATTATACGCAGGCGCTCATACTCGCCAGCGGCAGCAGCGCGGACAAAGCCCCCAATCAAAATCCACCAAAGCCCGCCGATAAAGTTACCTGTCAGAATAGCAAGAAAGCCAAGTCCCATAAACAATAATCCGAACAGTTTCCCCGTTTGTGAGGCATATAGGGTGGCGCGGTTTTTGTTCCCGGTAACCCCCCAGATGATAGCGCGAAAGGCACGCCCGCCATCCATCGGGAAGGCCGGCATCAGATTGAATATGGCCAGGACCAGATTGAGCAAAGCAAGGTAGCGGGCTGTGTCAGCGATCGTTGAGGGCACGATTGTTAAAAAGGATAAAGCATACAGGCCACAAGCCAATATGAGGCTCATAGCGGGCCCGGCCAAAGCGATCATGAATTCACCGATTGGGGATTTGGGCTCCTTGTCGAGGGCGGCCACACCGCCAAACATAAACAGGGTGATACTGGACACAGGGCTGCCAAACCGCGCCGCGACCAAAGCGTGCGCAAGTTCGTGGGCAATGATCGATACGGCAAGGCCGAAAACAGTGATCGCGGCCATCACCCAATAGGTCGTCGTCGCGAGGCCGGAATAGATGTCTGGGAACACACCTTGCGCCAATGACCAGGCGATCAAAGCGGCAATAACCGCCCAGCCCGGATTAATCCGAATTTCGATCCCGAATAATTGGAATAATCGGAAACTATGGCTGAGCATTATCGGCTCGATCTATCCATCGCGCGCGCTTATGCGGACAGTTGTGTCTGATCATAGCGAGGCCTCAAGTTTACGGATGGCAAACGTGATATCCTGCAACCACTCGCGCGATCCAGATCCGCGCATACCCTCGGTCTCGGCAAGCTCCAGCGTTTTTTCATCATAGGCCCATCGCTTCAAAATTTCGAGTTTAAGGTGCGGGGTGAGGGATGAAGCCATGAGCGCTTGGGGCGTCTTGAAAACGCTTGCCGGATCACGCATGGCAGTTTCCAGATCAAAAGCTTCTGCCTTGGCCGATGCGTACAGACTTTCCAGATAGTGCTGGCGCTTGATATGGGATTTAACCTCCTCATGCGTTGCGAACACTCGCCCGGAAGCGAAGAATTCGCCATCGCCTGCGCGCGCGTAATTTGTGCCGCGATAGGTTTGTCTTTCAGCCTTTGAAAGCGCGCCTAAATAATGGTCGTCGAGG
>JARFRJ010000108.1 GCA_029287305.1 Hyphomonas sp.
TCTTCTAGAATATGCAGGCGCGAATTTGGTAAAGCGGTGTTTAGAATATGTCCATTGACCACAGGCACGATGCGATCTTCTGCGCCCATAATCACCAGGCTTGGCATGCGTAAAAAGCGGATAAAGGGCAGGCTGGACCAACCGGCCATGGCCAGCATTTGAAATAGATAGCCACGCGGGTGCGGCGCTTTGAGCGACATGGCGTGCGAATGTGCGCCCTCTTTATCATTATCGCCATAGAGCGTACTGAAATTATCGCGCATATATTGCGGGTCTGAATAGCGGCGCGGATCGCGTAGCTTCATCAAAACCTCCGGACGCCCGGGCACCATGGTGATCCCGGCGGTTGTCGCGCACAGGATCAGTCGCTTGACCCGGGTGCGATGCTGGATAGCAAATTGCTGTGCCATCGCGCCGCCCCAAGAGACACCCATAACATCCAGATCATACCAGCCGCGCTGTTCAATTAACTGGCGGGCAACACGTCCCATCTGCCAAGGTAAATAAGGCCAGACAGGCGGTTCGGACTCGCCAATTCCCGGCATATCAAAGGTTAGAATATCCCTGTCCGGGATCATATCGCCAAGCCCAAAGGCCAGTTCCAGATTGGCCCCTATGCCGTTGAAAAAGAGCAGGGGCCGCTTACCAGTTTCTTTTTCAGCTTTCCAATGGGCGACACGCAATGTGTAAGTGTCAACCTTTTCCATGGTCAAGTCAGGGAGTCTTTGGGTCATAAGGGTCTCTTTTGCGAAAATTTAGTCGAAGACATATTTGCCCGGTGAGGCATAAAGGGGCGGGAAAGCATCACTGCCAAGCGTCTTGGGCGCGGCTCTCAGAGCGCCGGAGCGTTCACTGAGCCATTCGGCCCAGCGCGGCCACCAAGAGGCTTTCACCTCTTCGGCACCATCTGCCCATGCTTCTGCGCTCAAAGACGTATCCGGGTTTTTGAAATATTTGGCTTTCGGGTTCATTGGTGGGTTCAGCAAGGATTGCAAATGCCCGCTATTGGAGAGAATAAATTCGATATTCTCAGAACCGGTCAGCTTGGTGGTCCTATAACAGGCTTTCCAAGGTGTGATATGGTCGGTAATGCCTGCAACAATGAACATATCTGCGGTCACCTTGGTTAAATCACAGACATGCCCGGCAATTTCCACCTCACCTGGATTGGAGAAAGGTTGTTGCATCCCCATGTCGAGATAGTCAGAATGCAGCTGCGCGGGCAGTTTGGTCGTATCATTATTCCAGAACAAGAGATCATAGGGCGGCGGGTCCTCACCAAGCAGATAATTGTTCACGACATAATTCCAGACGAGATCATTCGGTCGCATCCAGGCAAACATGCGGGCCAGACTTTCGCCATCCAATACGCCTTTGCTACGCGAATAGCGCCGGGCAATTTCCAAGCTGCGCTCGGAGACGATCTGGCCCAGATCACTGTCATCCTTCTGGGGATCAAGCACGCAGACAAACATGCAGATCGCATTAATCCGCTTATCCCCGGCACTGGCCAGGAGGCTGGCAAAACTTGCCGTCGTAATCCCGCCTGAACAGGCACCCGCGATATTAATCTTGGCCGATCCTGTAATATTGCGGATGACATCGGTTGATTGGACCAGCGCGTCGACATAGTCGGTCAGGCCCCAATCGGCATGCTCCTTGGTCGGATTGCGCCAGCTGACAATAAAGGGCTGGAAATTATGCGCCAGCAGGAATTGCACAATGGACACCATCGGCGTTAAATCATTAGCATAGAATTTATTGATTTGCGGCGGGATGATCAGGAAAGGAATGCGGTGCACTTTGTCCGTCATTGGGGCATATTGGATCAGCTCTAATATCTCATTTTTCCAGACGATTTGGCCGGGCGTGGTGGCGAGATTTTTACCCACTTCAAACGGGCGCTTATCGACCTGTGACGGCATGCCGCCGTTTTTAGTGAGATCATTATAGGCGTTTTTTAAGCCCTTGACTAAGGAGAGCCCGCCGGAATCAATTGCTTTCTTGCGCGCGGCCGGATTGCCGACCAGCGTATTGGTTGGGGCTAGGGCATCTGTCACCATGCCCATTATGAATTGCGCCCGGGCATGCTCAATCTCGCCCATGGCCAGATCACCGACCCATTCATTAAGATTGTCCTGCATGGCCAGATAGGTTTGAAGGCCGCGCTTGTAAAATGGGTTATGTGTCCAAGCAGGATCCTTGAAGCGGCGATCTTTCGGATCCGCTTTGCGCTCTGACTTACCAAGCAGAATCTCGATATTTTCCTGGGTCATACGCCCGGCAAACTTCATGGTTGCTTTAGGATTAGTCGTTGTCTGGCGCAGCATCATGGCCACCGCGCCCAGCATTTCCTCACGATTGATCCCACCCATCAAAGGATTGAGTGCATTGGTGGTCTCAGCTGCCATAGCTGCCAATTCGTCAATACGATTTACCATCTCTACTCCCTCTTATGCTTTATGTATAAAAATATATGTATATAATTTGTGACCTTGTCGACCGGGTCGATTTGAATATGCTTTCAAGCGCTAGCGTTTCACGCTAATCGGTATAAGTCAAATTTGCTCCCTAATAGCGTATGAATGTATGATATGAAGACTAAAACCCGTATCTTAAAGACATCGCGTGCACTTTTCAATGAGGCAGGAGAGGCAGAGCAAACCGCGGTCGATATTGCCAATGAGCTTGAGATCAGCCCCGGCAATCTATATTATCATTTCAAGGGCAAGGACGCGATTATCGAAGCCCTGTTTGACGAATTTGAAGAAGAGATGCGATTGATCCTGACAGGCAGTCAGGGCAATATCGCCTCGCTCGAAGATGTCTGGGTCTATATCTATATCCTCCTTGAGGAGATTTATGATTTTCGCTTCTTCTATTATAATCTCGGGGCCTTGCTGGACCGCTATCCAGGTCTGGCCCGGCGGTTTCGCGCCATTATAGAGGATAAGAAAGCGGCCATTACCGGGCTTATTGACACGCTGGAAACTGGCGGTGCGTTGGATATTCCTGAAAATCTGAAAGAAGCCCTGATCTTGCAAATCGTCTCGACGGCAACCTTCTGGCTCAGCCTGTATCAGATTGAGGACCGGCCTCTGGAGCCCGCATCCTTGATCCACCGCACCGTCTATCACATATTGACCTTATTGGTCCCGTATACGGATGAAGCCGGGTTTGCCAATTTTGAGAAATTTACAGACTATTATCATGAGGCTTTGGCAGAGACTGGAGCTAGAGCGCATCCGAGCTAAAATGAACCGTTTGGATATGTTTTCAGTATTTTTGTATATAAAGTCAGGCATCGCCTATCGCTTGGAGCCCAAATAGCCATTATATAGGCAGATTATAATTTGATTGCGTCTTGAAAACTTCATTTTAGACGTGGACGGCGCGCATCAAAAGCGCTAATTCCGGTCCTTTATTTAAAGAGTTGAACATGGCTGATAAGAAAAAACGTCCCGGTCCCGTCACTTTTGCCCGTCAGGTTCGCGCCGAAGGGTCTAAAGTTACGTGGACATCGCGTGGAGAAACCATCTCCGCGACCATTATGGTCTTGATCATGTCAGTTATCATCTCGATTTTTCTGTTTTTGGGAGATCAGATCTGGTCTTTCCTTGTCCGTCTGATCACGGGCCTTGGGTCTTAAGGAGGCTGATTATTTCATGAGCACTGCCAAATGGTATATTGTCAACGCTTATTCCAATTTTGAAAAAAAGGTTGCGGCGCAAATTCGTGAACAGGTCGAACTGAAGGGCCTGTCTCATCTGATTGAAGCAATGGAAGTGCCGACCGAGGAAGTTGTCGAGGTTGTCCGTGGCAAAAAGCGCACAAGCGAGCGCAAGTTTTTTCCCGGCTATATTCTGATGAAAGCGCAATTGACCGATGAGATTTACCATCTGGTCAAAAATACAACAAAAGTAACCGGATTTCTCGGTGCTGATGGTGGCAAGAAACCGCTACCTGTTCCAGAAAACGAAATTAACCGCATTCTGGGTAATGTTGAAGATGCGGCTGAGCGTCCGCGCCCGACCATACAGTTTGAGATCGGCGAACAGGTGCGTGTCAATGATGGTGCTTTCCAGGGCTTTGAAGGTGAGGTGGAAGATATTGACGAGGAAACCGCGCGCCTGAAAGTCTCTGTCTCTATCTTTGGACGCGCCACACCCGTTGATCTGGAATATACGCAGGTCGATAAAATTACATAAAACCGATAGAGGGGTTAAAAGCGCATGGGCCAGGCGGACACTCGTCAGAAACTGCAAGATCAGGCCCTGACCCTTTATAAAGCGGAACTGGACGGCGTCATCAGCTCTCTGGGACGCACGCTTGCCCATGATTTGAACAATCATCTGGCGGCGATTGCCGGCTATGCCATGCTGTTGCAATCAGAGCTTGAAGGACAAAACGTCCCCCTAGCGCGCGCCGAAAAGATTGAAAGCCTGACACAGGAGGCGATGGAGGCTGTCCAGACTTTGGCGCAAAAAACCGTCGGTAAATCTTTTGATCTTGAAACCCTTGATCTAAGAACGGTGCTGGAGACCTCCATCGAATTGGCCAAACTACAGACAGGCGCGCCTTTGCCTGTCGTTTTGGATCTGGCCGACACTATAAAAGTGCGCTCCAATCAGATGATGTTGATGCGCTGTCTTGTAAACAGTTTGACATATCTTGGCGTCTCTATGGCGCAGCCGGGCGATGTCCATATTCGTATAGAACCAACCCCAAATATGCCGAAGAAAAGCGATGCCGCCTTGTCATTTGGGTATCCTGCGCAGGCCGCCGCCGCTTTGATCGAGATGAGGCACCCCACTGGCAGTAGCGAAGATTTTCAAAGCCTGTTTGATGATATTCTTTCGGAAGGAGAAGGTGATATGCGCACGCGTCTTGGTCTCTTGGCGCTCAAGACTTTTGCCGAAGAAAATCTTGCCTTCATTGCTATAGAGGATGGTGAAGACGCGGGCGTAACCCTTTCCTTCTATCTCATGGAGCCCCAAAGCGCATAGGCTGGGCTGCGTGAACCCCATATCGTTCGTTTCTATCAAGCGCTATTTATTCAGCGCATACTCCGTCCGCGTGGCCGCATCCTTGCAGGCTTCCAGACTAAGGTCGCTTGGCAATTGCGTGGCCTCATTGCGGCAGGCACCGGCAAAATTTGCACTTTGATAGTTGATCGCGGTTGCAAGATTAGTGCCTTTCAGATAGCTGTCCTGAAAGCTGGCACCGGCAATATCGGCTTTTGCAAAACTGGCTTCGGACAAATCTGCGCCCTCAAAGATAGCTCCGCGCAAATTGGCTTCATCCAAGATCGCGCCCGTCACGGTGGCGGCCGAAAAGACAGCGCCGGGTGCTTTCAGATGCGGGGCGATTAGGCCATCCAATGTTGCACCGATCAGGCTGGCTTTGGAGAGGTTGCAATAACTAAGATCAGCGCCCGCAAAATTACTGCCATTGGCCATCATATTATTGAAACGGGAATGCTTCAGAACCGCATTTGTAAAAGATGTATTATTCAGACTAGAACCGCTAAAATCTGCGTGTTTTGCAATAATGTCGGTAAAATCAGCCTGGTCAGCAAGGCTGCCATGAAGGGAGGAATAGCTGAGATTAGCGCCTTTATATTTCGCCTTTTGCAGATTCCAGAACGGCATTTGATGGCCGATCAATTCGCAATTCTCACAGGATCCCCCAGAGGCCGGTTGCCATTTGACCCGGCGTGGGCCATCGGCGAACGCCTGAACGGTGTTGAGAGAAATGGCCACAATAAAGCCGAGCAAATATACTTTATTCAACATACACCTATATATATTTGCTCTGATTGGGCACGAATACTTAAACTCCTGTAATAGCACACTCTGCCGCAGGGTGATGCGTGTTTACAACACCTAGCTCTGATACGTTCTAGAGCGCTTCTTCAGAGGCAGTTTCCCGGGTATTGAGCTTGGCGTTTTCTATCGCCAAACGGGCTAATTGATCGGCTCGTTCATTGCCTATGTTTCCAGAATGACCTTTGATCCATTGCCAGTCAATGTCATGACGCTCAGCCTGCTGGTCTAATTCCTGCCAGAGGGCTTTATTCTTCACCGGTTTTTTTTGCGCCGTTTTCCAGCCATTGCGTTTCCAGCCCTTGATCCATTTTGTCAGCCCATCCTTGACATAGATACTGTCTGTATAAAGGGTCACTTTGGAGGGCTTTTTCAACTCTTTAAGGGCTGCGATGGCTCCGGTTAACTCCATCTGATTATTTGTCGTTTCTGCCTGATACCCGGAAAGCTCCTTATGATGGGCGCGATAGGTCAACACTGCGCCCCATCCGCCTGGGCCAGGATTGCCCGAACAGGCCCCATCGGTCCAAATTTCAATACGTTCTGCCATGGCGAAGACTATAGCTAAACATAGGCGTAGGTAAAAGTGCCATGTGCAGAATTTCAACGCTGCCATACTATGTCTCCTTTCAGGGTTTCCGATATTTCAACTTTAACCCACTCTTTTTTAAAGTGTTTATGCTATGTTCCGCGTTTAAATCATATTGCAATTTAAAGTGTATTGCGGGGCAGTTTTCTAGCGAATTGATAAAGCATGGCTTATCAATCACCGGATTATATCGAAGTTTTTCCACCACAAACTTTTGAGGCCTCAAATCAAGATATCCAATCAGCAAGTCTCAGCCTTATGTGGCGTTATCCGGAATTAAGCTTTTACCGTGAAGGGGCTTATGCCTCGCGCGGGCGAGAGATTGCTCTGATCTTGGCGCTTATTGCAATAAGCGCTCCGTATCTGTGCCTATTGATACTATATTATGCGGGCCTTATGCTATTATATGCGGCCCTGCTTATGCAGACCGGTTTGCTGGCCCTTCATCTGATAGGGCACACCAAACGCAAACTTACCGCTCTTCCGGATTTACCGGATATTGAGAAGGGGGAGGCTTGGCCCCATTACAGCGTCATTATCCCGCTTTATAAAGAGGCTCCCAGCATTGTCCGACTGGTGCAGGATATGAAAGCCCTACGCTATCCAGAAGACAGGCTGGAAGTTATCTTTCTGCTCGAAGAAAAGGATGGGGCCACTCTTGACGCTTTGGTGTCCGAAAGGCTGCCCGCTCATTGGCGTCTATTTGTCCTGCCTGATGGACACCCCCGGACAAAGCCGCGCGCCCTGAATGTGGCGTTGAAATACATTAAAGGGACATATGTTACGGTCTATGATGCTGAGGATACCCCGCATCCCGATCAGCTCTCTGCCGCCTTACAGTGTTTTTTGGGCGCGGATGCAGGCCTAGCCTGTGTTCAGGCGCCTTTGGTGGCGCATAATGGGCTGGCTAATTGGTTATCGGGACAATGGGCGCTGGAATATCGCGTTCATTTCGGGTTATGGCTCCCGGCTCTTGCGCATATGCGCCTGCCGATTGCGCTTGGCGGGACGAGTAATCATTTCCGTGTGGACATTTTAAAGAGCTTGGCCGGATGGGATGCTTGGAATGTCACCGAAGATGCTGATCTTGGCTTACGCTTGGCCCGATTTGGCTATCATATTGCGATGATAAATTTACCGACTTTGGAAGAAGCGCCCGAAAGCCTGAATATCTGGCTCCCGCAACGCTCCCGCTGGCTGAAAGGGTATCTGCAGACACTGAGTGTCCTTTGGCGCACACCGATAAAAGCAGGTCGTGAGATGGGATATGGCGCTTTTGTGATCAGTCAAGTGAATTTGCTGAGCAGTGTTTTTTCAGCCTTTATTCACGGGCCATCTCTATTTTTGTGCTTTAGCGCCCTAATATTTCCAGATATTTCTCTGGGGGCTTTAGGTTGGCCCCTTTTGATCTTAAGCCTAATTGTTACCATGAGTGCGCGTTTACTGGCTCCCGGTCCGCGCACTTTACGCCGAATTTTTCTGGTTCTGACATCGCCTATATACTTCCCTTTACACAGTTTGGCGGCCTATCGCGCTGGATATGAGCTTTTTACCAAGCCCTGTAGCTGGGCGAAAACACCGCATGGCTTATGCAATCAAAACGCTGCGGTGAAAGCGGCTCTTTTTGCACAGATAACCGCTCAATAAAGATCATTGGATTTGCGGGGCATGTATTTACCCCATTCCAGATGTACCATAAGGTCCGCATATTGAGCGCGTTTGGTGTAGACTAATGCCGGCTCCAGAAACGCCTTGAAACATTTTTGCTCGGAACAGCTCTAAAGGGTGAAAGGTCTATATAATGCTTGATGACTTTCTGTCCCAATGGCCGATGTGGGTGACGATCGTCATCGTTGCAACCTCAATCATTCTATATATGCTCGACCGCTGGTCTATGGAGCTGGTGTCTGCGGGCCTTTTTACCGCGCTTTTGGTGGTTTATGAATTACCGGGTGCAAAAGGTTTCACGGGCGAGGATTTGGACACTGCAAATCTGTTATACGGTTTTGCCAATCCAGCGCTGATCACAATTATGGCCTTACTGATTGTCGGACAGGGTCTGTTTCAGACCGGGGCTCTGGATCGGTTCACCAAGTTTCTGACTGCAAATTATGACCGGTCGCCCTTGATCACCCTATTTGTTGCCTTTGCGGGTGTTTTTGTCACCAGCGCCTTTATCAATAATACACCGATCATTATTATGTTTTTACCTGTTATGAGCGCCATGGCGATGCGGATGAATGCCTCGCCCTCCAAACTGATGATGCCTCTTAGCTTTGTCGGTGTTTTAGCGGGCATGACCACACTGATCGGAACGTCGACAAATTTGCTCGCTGCCGAGGTCTATCGCGAAGCAGAAGGGCTGACGATCGGATTTTTTGATCTGACCCCGGTGGGGCTGATCCTTGCGCTTGCTGGGTTTCTTTATATCGCCGCAACGTCGAGGATTTTTCTGCCCAATCGTGAAGCTATGTCGTCCAGTTTGACGGAGTTTTCCGGCAAGCAATATGTTGCGCAGATTGAAGTGACGCAAAATCATTTTCTGGTCGGGAAATCCCCTATTGCCGGTATTTTTGAAGATTTACCGCGCATGACGGTGCGCATGATCCAAAGGGGTGAGCGGGCTATTCTGCCGCCCTTTGATGAGATTGTCCTACAGCCGGGCGATCTGGTTATTGTCGCGGCGACCCGAAATGTGATCAGCGAGGCACTCTCCAGCTTTCCGGATATTATGCGTCAGGTCCGCGGCGATGCGCAGGATAGGCCGGATCGCAATCAATCCCTGCTTTTGACAGAGGCTGTCATCGCGCCCGGCTCGCGCATGGCGGGTCGCACACTTGAAATGCTTGGATTCCGACGATTGACCCGGTCTTTCGTCTTAGGAATACAACGTCGCTCGCGCATGATCCGCTCGCGCTTGGGGCAAATCCGATTGGAGGCTGGCGACACGCTGCTTCTATGTACCTCGCCGGACGCTTTTACAGAGTTACGCAA
>JARFRJ010000132.1 GCA_029287305.1 Hyphomonas sp.
TGCCATGCCAATGGCTGAGATAATGATTTTTTCGCTGCGATCCTTGTCCAGCCTTTGTGAGTGCTTGCCTGATTTCGTGAAGATTACCGATTGGCTAACCACCTTGGCTTGAGCAAGGGATAATTTATGGGCCTCGGCATGATCGGTAAAAAGATTAGTCGCTTTGATGGCCATGGGACTGTCCAGAAAAACAGGTAGGTCCGGGATGCGACCGGCCGCTTTCAACTCGCTTATGTGGAACAATAAGGACTGAGCCCGCCCAACAGCGAATGACGGAATAATGACGGACCCGCCGCGGTCGACTGTTCTATTTATGATATCCGCCAGGGCGTCTTGTGGGTCGATCGCAGGGTGTTTTCGATCGCCATAGGTGGATTCAAGAAAGAGAAAGTCCGCTTTCGAAATTTGCTCAGGCGCGCGCATGACAGGGTCGTTCAGGCGTCCGAGATCTCCGGAGAATACCAGTAGTTTGCCTGCCACACTCAATTCCACAATAGCGGCCCCTAGAATGTGCCCAGCCTCGCGAAAGACTGCCGAGATATCCTTGGTCAACTGAATCGGTTTGCTAAAGCTGTGCGGCTTAAAACGGGAGAGTGAAAATTCCGCCTGTTCTTGCGTATAAAGCGGAAGCGCTGGGTGATGTTTTGTGTAGCCACCACGATTGGCCGCTCTGGCTTCGCGTTCCTGTAAGTACCCAGCATCGCGAAGAAGAATGTCGCATAAAGCCCTGGTCGTTTTGGTGCAATGAATATGGCCGCGATACCCTTGTGATACCAGCGCAGGGACATATCCAGAATGGTCTATATGAGCATGTGTAAGGATGACGGCATCAATGTCGGCCGGATCAATCGGCAGGCGCTTTCTATTGCGCAAACGAAGCTGTTTGAACCCCTGAAATAAGCCGCACTCTACAAGAACTCTTTGGTCAGCATACTCAACCAGAAACTTTGATCCGGTTACTGTGCCAGCGCCGCCGAAAAAGGTTACGTGTGGGGTCATTGGCGCGAGCTCCTGTGCTGAAAATATGATAGTCTGCCCCTCTCAATCGGGGAAACTGGCCTGTGGTGGTTTGATGGGGATCAAATCCGTGATTTTCGGATTTTTCACCTTCTGCGAAACGTTCAAACGCATTTTCAATTGAGGTATCTGAGGCACGTAAAGCGTGACATATTTGGGGAAGACGCGCCCTGCAGGGGGGTAGAAAATAACTGTTTACACATCCAATGATGCCAGAGAACGGATTTGATAGGATTGCCGGTTCGGCGAGACACTCCATACAGATCCGTCGGGAACTTTCGTCCAAGTTTCATGCGTGATCGGCTCAGAGGCAACAACCATTCCCCAATATTCGATGCGCGGATCATGGTGGATATGTGGAAACCCACAAATCTCGCAATCATAAAGCCCTCTTCGTTCCACATAGTAGAGCGTACGGCCAAGGCAGGTTCCGAAAAATTGCTCACCATCTGTCAGCATCAGATTCAGACCAAGCTTGGCGCGCGGGTTTGCCGATGTGGCAAGCTTGGCAATCTGCGCCGCGGCTTTCGCCAAGACGGTCTCCGGGTCATCATATTCGGCGCGATCAATGAGTGTCAGGAGGTAGGCAAATACATGCTCACTGTCGGTTTCCCCTTGAATGTCAGCGGCTCTTTTCTGCGATATCAGCTTAAGAAGTTGGGGACGGACCTTTTTAAAACCCGGAACGGTTCCATTGTGGGCAAAGGCCCATTTCCCAGACGCAAAGGGATGGGTGTTTTCAAGAATGGATGCCCCAACTGTCGCTCTGCGAATATGCGCAAGCACCATTTTTGAATAGGTCTTGGCGGCGGCACGTTGAAAGTGTTCGCCATGATAGGCCGCCCAAGATTGCTTTTCCAGATGTGGCTGGCTCTCCTCATAGGTCACGATTCCCCAGCCATTCGTATGGTCATACCCTGAAAGATCCTGGCGGCTTTGCGTCAGCAAAGCGTTTTGGGCGTGCACCAGAGTGCACTCGACTTTTGTCGGTTCGGTGGCTGCGAAGGCATAGAGGCGGCACATATATTGATCTGCATCAGGGGCTAGAAGGTGAAAGCCTTCATTATCCCTTTGTACGAGAGGATAGCTGATGCAGATCAACAAGGAGGATATAAAAGGCTGCACGGGTGAGATCGCGCCATGGCCCATCCTTTCCTCACACACTGTCCAGTTGCAGACGAAAGACATGCGCGCTTTGAACAAGTTGCGCGATGAGCTGAGGGTCGAGCATTGCGCGCTAAGCTCTGCCTGGTTCAGGGAATTGGGCGTTCGATCAGGGTGGCGCAAGGGCCCCTGCATTTATATTGAGGATCATCGCTCAATTAGCCGCATGTCTGAAGAAGCTTCCAAGAGATTCGAGTACAGAATGCTCGGTTTGGCGAGCGCCAAAGATGGGGTCCTCGTGTCATCCCCAAGAGATATGGACTTTGAAGCTTATATGGGCAGAGCCAGCGCAACGGGCCCCCCTCATATATGGTCAGTTGAGCAGGTTACCTCCAGCCCGCGCCGCCGGCTGGCCTCAGACGCCCTTCATCATCCAGACACATTTGACGCCCTTGTTCAATTCACCAAACAGGCAGGCGGTATAAACATTGTGCCCTATATATCCAGCGGTGATATTTGGGTGTTGGCAAGCGCTCTGGCAAGAACAACCTCGCTGCCCGTCTGTGTGAGCGCGCCGCCGCCGGCAATGTCTACCCTAGCAAATGACAAAGTGTGGTTCGCGCGTACGGTTAGCCGCCTGATTGGTGCGCGTTCGGTGCCGATAACGCGGGCGGTCTATTCAATGGCAAATCTTGCCTGCACGGTACGTGAGTTAGCCGCTATATCAGCCCAGCTGGTCTTCAAGCTGCCAGCAAGCGCTGGGGGTCTCGGCAATATCAGCATGGACGCGGCGCCCTTTCGCGGCCTGCGTCTAGCCCAAATTTTGACGAGACTTCGCGGTCAGCTAGAGAAAATCGGCTGGCGCGCAGGTGACAAACTCTTGGTCGGGCGCTGGGACGCAGCTGTCTTTGCAAGTCCGTCGGTCCAAATCTGGGTGCCGGAAACAGAGCAGGGAAAACCAATAATTGAAGGCATCTTCATGCAAAAGGTCAAAGGGCGCGCAGGGGCTTTCATCGGTGCAGAACGCGCTGATCTGGACGCGGACACAGTCTATACGCTGACCTATCAAGCGATGCAGATCGCAACGCTGCTGCAGGCACTTGGATATATGGGCCGATTAAGCCTCGACGCCGTCTTACTTTCCAGCAAGGTTGATAGACATGAAATTCATTGGATCGAAGCGAATGCGCGCTGGGGCGGCGTATCGATTCCAATGACAATCGCAAACAAGCTCGGCTATGGAAAACCTCAAAGTCACATCGCCATCACCCAGCATCATATTGATCTAGGTGATCAAAATAGCATGGCCCGTATTGAGGTAGAGTTCGAAGCCCGCAAACGAAATCAGGAATTTGGGCCTTTTGAAACGGCGCTGTTTCTGGTGCCGCCAAGGACTGGATTAGCCTTGATCCTCGGGATCGCTGAGCGCACCGAAACGGCGCATGAACTTGTTAAGATTGCCCTTTCGGCTTGTTCCCAGGCGGACTGATGCGGCAAATATTTCTTTCTAAAGGGTGCGATGCGCCCTCTTCATCAAGGCTGCTCAAACGATCTAGTTTTGTTCAAAACGGCTTTGATACGCCCTGTATCGGGCTCTGCGGTGTGGGGCGAGCAGGCAAGTTTTTTGCACTCTATTGGCGCGCTGAAACAAGTCCCTTTCTCTAATTATTTGTAATCTGGGCCTGCGGGTCGGTTCATCTATGGTTCAGCCTATCAAGCGTTAAATACGCTTAGTAAAAAATGAGATATTAGCTTGGACACGCTCTAATGACCCGATTAACAGCCCTTTTTGCCTTTACTTTGCTTGCGCTTGGATTTTTACCTTTGGCGGAGGCGCGTTCATCTTATTCCGCTGCAGAATGCAAGACTGATGATCGCGCGGCGGGCACGATTGTCGGAGCGCTGGTTGGGGCGGCAGCTGGCGGTGCGATTGGCAGTCATTCTGATGGATATAGGTATTCACATCGCTATTCTCGCGGCTATAGCCGCTATAATCGGGGCCATCATTATAGGGGATACCGCGCCGATCGGCGGTCTTATAATAGACACGGCACTCGCTATCATGGCCAACGGGGGGATCGTCACCATCGTGGATATAGGCAGTCACATTATCGCGGACATAAAGGCGATGGTACTCTGGTCGGTATCTTTGCTGGCGCTTTAATTGGTGGCATAATCGGCAATGAATTGGCAGCCAGCGCCTCTGATGATTGCGCGCGCAGACGGGTCCACCAGCCATATAAACCCTATTATTCCTCAGATACGCAATATAGCAATTATGCCCAGAATGACCCACGTCAAGCCGGGCAGAGCGTTTACGGACACCGGGTTGAGCCGGCATATACTTATGCGCAACCTCGCCAAGCCGAAGGTGCATATGCAGCCCGCCAGAGTAACCAGAATATGCAGCCGATTTCAGACGGGCAGATTTATTCCGATGATCTTTATGTCTCCGATCAGCTTGAATTTGAACCGCAGTGTACAATGGTCAATAAACTCACCTATTTGCCGGACGGCAAGCGTCTTTATGAGCCGGAAAAGGTTTGCCAGTATAGCGCTGGCGGCAAGTGGATTAAGGCAAATTAGTCTTGCTTAAAGTCCTTTAAGGCTTTGGTTTCATCTTTTCTGGTCCGGCTTGGGTCAGTTTATGAAAAGGGGTATCGGGATGGCCAGGCAGCATCTGGAAATAAATTCCGGTTGATTGGCCCGCATCGATTAAAAGCTCTGCACCTGTACAGTGACGGGCCGCATCGCTGGCAAAAAAGATAATCGGTTCGGCGATCTCCTCTGGCTTGGCTGCGCGTTTCAAAGGCATGCCGCCAAGCGCTGAAGAGAAGGTCTCATAATCCATATTCATCAAATTGCTCATATCGGTATGCACACTGCCGGGCAGAACGGCATTGACGCGGATGTCCGGGCCAAGCTCCATTGCGGCGGTCTTGGTGAGGGAAATAAGCGCCGCCTTGGTTGCCGCATAGACCGAATAGCCATTCATGGTCAGGACGCCGGTATTGGAGGCGATATTGACAATTGAGCCGCCGCCTGAGGCGCGCATGAGCGGGATGACGGCCTGATGGCCCCATACAGCACCGAGAAAATTGATATCAATGATCTGGCGGGCCGTCTCCTGATCCAGCGTTTCCAGACTTTCAATATGGCCCCCGCCATAGCCTGCATTATTGACAAGCACATGCAGACCGCCAAAGCGTGCTTTGGTTGCCTCTACCGCCATGGCCCAGCTGGCCGGATCGCGCACATCCAGCGCCGTAGAAGCCACGTGCGGTCCAAGGCTATCGGCCAGCGCCTTTGCGGCTGGCTGATCAATATCGGTAATCATTATCTGTGCGCCTTCGGCCTGCATAGCTTTGGCTGTGGCCGCGCCAATGCCTCTGGCTGCGCCGGTAATAAGTACGATTTTACCCTCTAATCTCGCCATAGTCAGATATCCTTATTTAGGCATAGGGGCGTGCGATTAAACGTCATCTTTGAAAGCCTCCCTTGCATACACACACCAATTTCGTGTATATTCAAATAAAATAATTTCTAGAGGAAAATTGACCTGTCCACACGCATAGATCGGTCCGACGCAGAAGAGATGATACGCTCCAGCGCGGCCACCCTTATCGAAACCTTGGAAGATGATAAGGCTGAAGATATCATCAGCATAGACCTTGAGGGCAAAACCTCCATAGCAGATACAATGATTATCGCCTCCGGGCGATCTGCTCGCCTTGTTTCGGCGATGGCGGATCATTTGACCCGGAATTTGAAAGAGGGCGGCAAAAACAAGTATCGCGTCGAAGGCTTACCCAATGCCGATTGGGTGCTGATTGATACGGGTGACATTATCGTCCACTTGTTTCGTCCTGAAGTACGCAAATTCTATAATCTGGAACGTATTTGGGCCTCTGAGGTCAGCAATCACCGCCTGGAACGCACTTGAAGCTGAGCCTTTTGGCGGTCGGGATCGAAAAGGCAGGTCCAGAGCAGGATTTAATCAGTGATTATGTTCGCCGCTTTAGCAAACTGAGCCGGCCTCTTGGCCTGTCGGGTCTTGATATTATGACGGTCAAATCCGGTGGAGGCCTTGATAGGGAAGGCACGCGGTTACTGGCCAAATGCCCCCAGGCTGGTTTAACCCTCCGCCTTGATGAGGCAGGTCCGGCCTTGCCGTCTGTGAAATTTGCCGAGCGGATTGCCTTATGGCGCGATCAGGGGACGCGATCCTTGACCTTTATAATTGGCGGGGCAGGGGGCTATAGCGATGCGGTACGCGCGGACATTCCGCAGACACTGGCTTTTGGGCCGCAAACTTGGCCGCATATGCTGGTCCGCGCTATGCTGTGCGAGCAGATTTACCGCGCCGCCAGCATCCTCGCTGGAACGCCCTATCATAAAGCCTAGCTCGGACG
>JARFRJ010000136.1 GCA_029287305.1 Hyphomonas sp.
AATTGTCCGGATCAGCTTGCAGGTCAGCCTCGCTTAAAACGGTATTGACCGGCGCAGAAAGCGCCGCCTCATCGGCCTGGTCGGCCTCATCTGTCTCTTGTGCCTGAAGGCAGCCTGCAGAGTGCGCCAGACCATAGACACACGCTACAGACAGCGCGACACGTATCCACAAACGGGTTCCGTCAAAACTGTTCATTTAAATTTCTCCAATAGTTTTTCACGCACTTCCGGCGTGACAAAAGCGGATACATCGCCGCCGAGCTTGGCGATTTCTTTCACCAAGCGGGAAGCCACAGCCTGATGACGCACATCGGCCATCAGAAA
Organism: Hyphomonas sp.; assembly: GCA_029287305.1. Lineage (GTDB taxonomy): Bacteria > Pseudomonadota > Alphaproteobacteria > Caulobacterales > Hyphomonadaceae > CALLCD01. Next base: position 325 of record JARFRJ010000136.1, read on the forward strand.
CACGGTTTCAATATCCGGGTTCAGTTTTTCATTCATAGATGCCATCTGAAACTCAAACTCAAAATCAGACACGGCTCTCAGCCCGCGAATAATCGCACTGGCCCCGCATTTTTCTGCAAAATGCATCAGCAAACCATCAAATGGACGCACCTCAAATTGCGCCAAACCTTCACCGGCAATATTTTTTACAGTCTCGCGAACCGTCTCTACACGTTCCTCCAAAGAAAATAGCGGGCCTTTGGCTTCATTGGCGGCAACCCCGATAATAAGCCTGTCATAAAGCCTCAGCGCCCGCGATATGATATCCATGTGACCGATGGTAACCGGATCAAAAGTTCCCGGATATAACCCAACACGCTCCATTTAACCTCTCCTTTGCCGGTTCGTGCGCCTTTTAGAATATACAAGTTCTGCTTGATATTACAGCATGTCTGAGCTGAAATGAACCGTTTCAGCTCAGACACGCTCTAGGCGTCTATATCTATCTCATAAAACAGGTTTGAGCCTCTGTAAAAGGGGGAACACATCCAAGGGCAAAAGGAAGCTACAAAACTGCCTAAAAACGCCTTAATCAGTTTCAAATCTCACTCACAGGGGCGGCTCCAGAGGTCGGGCCCTGATCATCGGCGGTCTGATCCTCATCCTCTTCCTCAGCAAGTCTTTCTACCGAGACAACGCTTTCATTATCGGCTGTGCGCAAGACCCACACCCCTGTCGTGGCCCGCCCGGCCTGACGGATTTGATCGACCGGTGTGCGAATAAGCTGACCGGCATTGGTCACCAGCATGACCTGATCACTGTCCTCAATCGGAAATGATGCCACAAGGCTTTGATCGCTCTGGATTCTTTGAGCAATGAAGCCTTTGCCGCCGCGCCCGCTGACCCGATAATCATAGGCAGATGCGCGTTTACCCATACCGCTGTCTGTGACGGTTAAAATCAATTGCTCTTTCTCGCTGAGGTCGGCCAGACGCTCCGCGCTAAGCTCACCTTCGGTCGTATCAATATCTACGCTATCGGCCTCTTCCTCGCCATCTATCTCATCATCACCCTCTTGCTGAGCGGCAAGCCGACGCCATTCGGCAGCCTTTCTCAGATAGGCCCGCGCTTCAGCTGAGGTAATGTCGACATGGCGCAATATCGCCATGGAAATGACTTGATCACCCTCTGCCAACCTGATCCCACGTACACCGCTTGATGTCCGCCCGACAAAGACGCGCACATCGGACACCTGAAATCGTATACATTGTGCCTTGGCCGTGGTGAGCAGAATATCATCGGCTTCAGAACACACTTCAACGGCCACAATCCCGTCGCCCTCATCCGGTTTCATGGCAATTTTACCATTCCGGTTCACACGCACAAAATCTGACAGTTTATTACGCCGGACACCGCCCTGGCGCGTGGCAAAGACAATATCCATCTCGGCCCGCTCTTCCTCACTGTCCGGCAAAGGCATCACAGAGGTGATCCGCTCGCCCTTGTCCAGAGGGAACATATTGACCAGCGCCTTACCGCGCGATTGCGGCGAGCCCATGGGCAAGCGCCAGACTTTTTCCTTATAGACCATGCCATCTGAGGAGAAAAACAGCATTTCTGTATGCGTATTGGCCGAGTAAAGCCGCGTGATGAAATCATTATCCTTCATCGTCATGCCAGAACGGCCCTTACCGCCGCGATGCTGGGTCCGATAGGTCGCCAAAGGCACGCGTTTGACATAACCGCCATGGGTGAAAGTGACGACCATATCTTCGCGTTCGATCAGATCCTCATCTTCCATATCCATACCACCAAAGGCAAATTCTGAACGGCGGGGAACCGCGAATTTATCTTTGATCTGGCTTAGTTCATCTTTGATGATCGTCATGATCCGCGTGCGTGACGATAGAATCTCAAGATATTCCGTGATTTTCTCAGCCAGTATGCCCGCTTCCTTACCGATCTCATCGCGGCCAAGAGCCGTCAGGCGGTGCAAGCGTAATTCAAGGATTTGCCGTGCCTGCTCGTCACTCAGACGGATCGCACTGTTTTCATCAAACTGGGTCCGCCGGTCTGCAATAAGCTCGATCATGGGACGCATATCGGCAGCAGGCCAAGGTTTTTCAAGCAGTTTTGCCCGTGCCGTTTGCGGGTCCGGGGCCTGCCGGATGATCGCAATCACTTCATCAATATTGGCCACAGCCAAAGCGAGACCGACAAGATTATGGCAGCGATCACGCGCTTTATTGAGATCAAATTTTGTCCGACGGGCAACAACCTCCTCCCGAAAGCGAATAAAGCATTCCAGAACCGTCCGCACATTTAACAATTCCGGACGCCCCTGATTTAAGGCTAGCATATTGACACCAAAAGAGGTTTGTAATTGGGAATAGCGAAAAAGCTGATTGAGCACGACATCGCCACTGGCGTCTCTTTTTAACTCAATCACGACCCGGACCCCATGCCGATCACTTTCATCGCGAAGATCAGAAATGCCTTCCACCCTTTTATCCCGGACAAGTTCGGCGATTTTCTCAACCATAGCCGCCTTATTCACTTGATAGGGAATCTCTTCAACAATAATGCGTTCGCGGTCATTTTTGAAATTTTCAATCCGGGTCTTGGCCCGCATTATCACTGGACCGCGACCTGTCAGCAGGGCTTTTTGTGAGCCCGCCTGACCCATAATCAGCCCCCCTGTCGGGAAATCTGGCCCCGGTATGATGTCCAGTAAACCCTGATCATCAAGGCTTGGATCATCAATCAGTGCCAAAGTTGCCGCAATCACTTCCCCAAGATTATGGGGCGGGATATTGGTCGACATACCAACGGCAATCCCGGCCCCACCATTAACCAGAAGATTGGGAAACTGCGCTGGCAAAACACTCGGTTCATAAGCACTTTCATCATAATTAGGACGAAAATCCACAGTATTCTTTTGAATATCTGTCAGTAGGACTTCAGCCGGTTTGGCCATGCGGCTTTCTGTATACCGCATCGCCGCGGCCGGATCATTGTCAACTGAGCCAAAATTTCCCTGACCATCAACCAGCATCAGTGACATGGAATGAGGTTGGGCCAATCTGACCAGCGCATCATAAATCGCACTGTCACCATGGGGGTGATATTTGCCCATCACATCCCCAACAATCGCAGCGGATTTGCGATATTTCTTTTCGGAAGTATAGCCCCCTTCC
>JARFRJ010000203.1 GCA_029287305.1 Hyphomonas sp.
AGTCGGGGGTCTGCCCCTGACAAACCTCGCCGCCTCAGTAAAGCCATTGTGAGGTGTAAGCGCGCATAACCTTTTTTTATAGCGGCATTTAGCTCGGACAAGTCCTAGCTTGCCAAAACGCGGATGTGTTCCCCGGCAGGCGCGTTAAAATGCCGGGTCTTTGCCACTCAATTCAGGCAGGTTCAGCATGGTTAAGAGGCCGCGCAATTCTTGCCGCGCGGCGACATGGCTCATCGAAAACAGAATGCGTGAGTTTTTCTCTGTCACATCCAGAAGCGTCAGTCCGGCGGGAAACAATTCGCGATAAATCACCCGTTCGGAAAGACCCGAGGCCAGACGAAAGCCGATCCGCTCTGACAGGCTGGTGAGCGCTTTGCCAACATTGCGCGTATTGCGCGCTTCCAAAGGCGAAAGGCGATTGCGCAAGACAATCCAGTCCAGTGGGCGGCGATTTTGCCCTGCACGCTCCTTGCGATATTGCCAGACCATTTCAGAATAAAAACTCGGCTGGATCACATCCAGAGTTTGTGGGTCAACCTCGGCCAGCAGATCAAAATCGATAAAGCTGTCATTGAGCGGCGTGATCAGGATATCGGCGGCGCGATGGGCCAGTTTAGAATAGAATGTTAGCCCACCCGGCGCGTCAATTAGGATAATCCGGCAGCTTGTTTTCAGGTGATTTATGGCGTCCTGAAAGGCTTGGGCCTCTTCATCTTCAGCCCTGTTCAGATCACGGCTCTGACTTGACCGGACCGGCGCTATGATCGGAAGGGGCAGTTTTGAGCCGGTTGAGCGGGCCCAATGCGCCCGGTTCTTCAAATAGCGTGTCAGCGTGCCCTGGCGTATGTCGAGATCAATCACGCCGACGCTCAGCCCAGTGCGCAGAAGCGCAATGCATAAATGCATGCAGAGTGTAGATTTTCCCGCACCGCCTTTTTCATTCCCGGTAACGATAATAAGGGGCTCATTTTCGCTCAAGGGCAGCGTTTTTTCTGTGTTTGTATAAATATTCGTCTGTGCCATAGGTGTACTCGTCAATATGTCTTTGCCGCATTGGCAAAGCGCTTTGGCGTCATGGCCTGATTTTCCGGTTGAGGCAAATAGTGTCCGGCTTGAAAATATGCCCGCCGATTTGACTTTATTATGGGATATCTCTTTCCTCTGTAATTTTTACATTCTATGTCAATAAGGTGTTGAACATTAGAAGGTCGTTTCATGAGCCCTCCTTCCCTTCTTGTCTTGCGCCGCAGGCAGGATTTACAGGCGCAAATTACCGCCTGGCGCCAACAGAATTTAGCCATTGCTTTTGTGCCGACCATGGGCGCGATCCATGACGGGCACTTAGCTCTGGTCAAGAAGGCGCGCGCGCATGCCGACCGCGTTCTGGCCAGTATTTTTGTCAATCCAACGCAATTCTCCCCGAATGAGGATTTGCTGATCTATCCAAGGCAAGAGGCTGCCGATTGCCAGAAACTGGCCGCCGCCGGATGTCATCTGGCCTATTGCCCCGATATGGAAGAGATTTACCCTCCGGGCTCCATGACCAATATTCATGTTGAAGGCTTGTCTGATATCTGGGAAGGGGAAGCGCGTCCGCATTTCTTTTATGGGGTCACCAAAGTTGTCACGCGCTTATTTATCCATACCCAGCCCGATTTTGCCGTCTTTGGCGAGAAGGATTTTCAGCAATTACGCATTATAGAGCGTCTGGTTCAGGATTTGGGTTTCCCGCTGCGCATTATCAGCCATGAGACGGTTCGCGAGGCGGACGGCTTGGCGCTCTCCTCGCGCAATGCCTATTTATCCGCGCAAAATCGCCAGGAAGCGGCCAGCTTGCCGATGGCTTTATATCGCGCCAAGGTGCGCATGGAGACAGGCCGTTTGATTGATGAGGCTTTGCAGGAAGCGCGCCGCTTCCTATTGGCAAATGGGGCAGCAAGGATTGATTATATCAGTGTGGTGCGGGCCGACACGCTGGACACGTATCCCTATGCACGCCTTCAGCCTGAGCTTGTCGCACGTCTTATTTGCGCGGCCCGGTTTGGCAAAACCCGCTTGATTGATAATCTGCCTTTGCAGGCGGTTTAGAGTGTGTCCGGATAGACTCTAATCTTGCGCTTCAAGCGTCTCATGAAAGCGCACAGGTGCGCCCAAGCCTTTGCGTAATATCTCACCATCCTGCATGATCCGTTCGCCGCGAATAATCGTTGCAATGGGCCAGCCTGTGGCCTTAAAGCCGTCATAGGGCGTCCAGCCGGCACGCGACGCTGACCAGTCTGTCGTAATCGTTTCTTGCCGCTTTAGATCAATAAGGGTGAAATCTGCGTCATAGCCTTCAGCGATCCGGCCCTTATTGGCGATACCGAAAATACGCTGGGGGCCTGCGCTTGTCAGCTCGACAAAGCGCTGCAAGGTCAGCCTGCCCTTAGCGACATGGGTCAGCATGATCGGCACAAGCGTCTGCACGCCCGGCGTGCCGGATGGAGAGGCCGGATAGGGCCGGTTTTTCTCTTCACGCGTATGCGGGGCATGATCAGAGCCGATCACATCGACAATGCCCGCATTTAGTCCGCGCCAAAGCGCCTCGCGGTGACGTGCGTCCCGGATCGGTGGGTTTTGCTGGGCATAGGCCCCTAGGCGATCATAGGCCTCCGGCGCGGCCAGTGTCAGATGATTGGGCAGAACCTCAACGGAGGCAACATCCTTGGCGTGGACTAGAATGTCCATCTCTTCAGCGGTTGATATATGAAGGACATGAATACGTTTGCCAAGCTTGCGGGCAATACGGATCAGGCGCTTTGTCGAGGAGACCGCCGTCTCCACATCGCGTACAATCGGATGGCTGTGCCAATTGCCCGTTTCGGCCAAATGCGCCCGTTCTTTCAGGCGAAACTCATCCTCTGAATGAAAGGCGGCGCGACGCTTGATGGCTTTCAGCACCGCTTCCACCCCGGCATCATCATCAACCAGCAAAGACCCTGTCGAAGACCCCATAAAGACCTTTACCCCGCAGCAGCCGGGCATTTGTTCCATTTCGGCCAGAAGATGCGGGTTTTCTTTCGTCGCGCCGGCGAAAAAGGCATGATCTACATCCATCCGTCCGGCGGCACGGGCAAGCTTATCGCGCAATAAGTCTGGTGTCGTTGTGGCCGGATTAGTATTGGGCATTTCAAAGACGGTGCAGACCCCGCCTAGCGCAGCTGACCGCGCCCCGCTTTCCAAATCCTCTTTATGCTCCAGACCGGGCTCACGGAAATGCACTTGGCTGTCAATAATGCCGGGCAAAACATGCAAACCCGTCGCCTCATAGACATGGTCGGCTGAGGCGCGGGCATAATCGCCAATTGCGATGATTTTTCCAGACCGAACGCCCAGATCAGCTTTACCGATCCCGCCCGGTGTTACCAGCGTTCCGCCACGAATTAAAAGATCAAATTTGTGTTCCATAGCCCCCTTCGTTCAGGAACGGGGCGTAAAAGTCAAGCATCACAGCGTGTTTTGGGGGTATTTACAGCATAGATATTTATTCCCAAAAGCTATAAAATACAAAGGTTTTCATAATCATTTTTTATGAGTTTGCGAGGTAAATCCATCCTGTTCTGGATTTTGTTCTCACAAGGCTTTCAGTATGCCTAGGGCGAAAAGAGCATAAATAAAATTTAAATAGGATTATGATAATGAGATATAAACAGCACTTTTTATTACTTTTATGCGCAACCGGCCTTTCCATGGGCTTGGGCGCACACGCTCAAGATAATTATTATGGTTATGAGGGCAGCCAGGATAAGAATTATTATATATCAGGCTTTATTGGAGCAAATATAGCAACAGACGACACCGAGATTGAAATCTTGGATGTCAGCTTGCCTGCCCCTGTTGAATTATCTGCCGATATTGATCCAACCGTGCTTTTTGGCGGCGCTATCGGATATCGTTTTAG
>JARFRJ010000228.1 GCA_029287305.1 Hyphomonas sp.
AGCTCACGCAGTTCGCCATTGCTAAGCCCTAAAGGCAGGCCAGAAGTAGACAGGGCAGATACCGCCCAAGCCAATCCCGCATGCGGGGCAAGGCCACAGAGCATGGCCAGCGCCGTGAGCGAGAGGATAAGCATCAAGAAGAGATAGACAATAGGGTCGCGCCAAATATGGGTCATTTGCCAATCTTTGACATTCAGTAAGAGGCCGAGACCTAGAGCAGCAACCGCCAATCCAAGTGTGATGAGGAGAAATGGCAAGGGCGCAAGGGAAAGGTCTTCATAGCCGCTTGGATCAACAAGCCCAGTAGAGGCAACACTGATGGCCAGTGACAGGCTGGTCGAGGCGGTCACACCGAGCAGGATCAAGCTGAGCCAAAGGATAAAGACAAACCCGCTGGAGAGGAGAAAGATAATTCGTAAAGCGCGGAAAACAGAATCAAAAAAATCCTTCTCCGGAACGGTAAACAGATAGGACTTATATATCCCCTGCCCGCCAAGGCCGAGCGCAGCAAACAGGCTCGCCGCCGTAATCAGGCTGATCATCATGCCAATATAATGCAGCATCCCTCGCCACACCAGCAGCGAAACCGGCCACTCAATTTCGCTCATATTCATCGGGCTGTGACCTGTCGTCGTTAGACAGGAGACAGCCTCATGCCAAGCGAGAAAAAAATCCATCTCGGCAAAGCCAAAGACAAATGGAATGGCTGCCGGTATCGGAAAAAGAAAATACCAGAAAAGACAGACCGCCAAAGCTTCCTTTATATGCGACCGGCGATCGGTGCGCGTACTCATTAAATATATAATCGCAGAGACCATCGCCGTGGCTGACCCAGCAAAAGCAAAGCCAATGGCTTGGTCCGCCTCCCCATAAACCAGAGCGGTCAGAAAAGGTGCCAACATCGCGGCGCTTAAAGCCAAGCCCAGAAAGGACAGAATGCGGATAATAGCAAGATAGTTCAAGCTGGAAACTCCGCTGACATTCTAGAAAAACTCTGGACTGACACGGAAATAACGCTCAACCTTTTGCGTTAAAGCCTGTTCATAGAAAATCACAACCTTATCGCCTGCGCGTAACTTTATCCCCTTATCTGGAAAGATAATGACCTCATCACGGATGAGGGCCGCCGCCGTCACACCATCGGGCAAGCTACTGTCATCCAGCGCCTTGCCAATCAGGGGTGAGCTTTCAAGAAGTTCCCCTTCGGCAATCTCTGCATCCCCATTTTCAATCGTATGCAGGCGCAAAATTCGGCCTCGTCGCATACGTTGGAGGATTTGTGAGACCGTAAGCGCGCGCGGATCGAGCACAACATCAACACGCATATCCTTGCTCAACTCGCTAAGTTCTGTATCATTGACCAGTGCTAAAGTCCGCTTGGCTCCTAGGCGCTTGGCCAGATTACTGATCAAGAGATTGGTTTTATCATCATTGGTCAGGGCAATGGCAAAATCTGTATTGGCGATGCCTGATTCATTGAGAATATCCGCATTCAGACCATCGCCTTTGATCACAATTGTCTTGCGCAGAAGCGAGGCAGAGGCCTGCGCACGTTCCAGATTATTCTCAATAATCCGAACGCGCAAATTCATAATCTCTTCCAGACGTGAGGCCAGATAATGGCCGATATTGCCCCCGCCAATAATCACGATATGGCGCAGTTCTTTTTGTTCACGATTAAGGATACGGGCAAATCTCTTGGCCTGATCGGTACGAATGACAATATAGGCCCGGTCATTTTCCAGAAGCTTGTCCTTGCCGCGCGGAGCAAAGACATGTTTACCCCGGCCAATACCGACGATGCGGGCTTCAAGCTCTGGAAAGAGAGCCGGAAATTGATCCAGCGCCGTATCTATAATCGGACTATGCGCATCAATTTCAAAACCAAGAAATTTCAGATTATCCTTGGCAAAGCCAACACTGGTTAATGCCCCGGGCGTATTGATGCGCTGTAGGATCGCATCCCCGACGGCAATTTCTGGCGAGATGACAAGATCAATCGGTAGACCGTCACGGGCAAACAGATCCCCAGCAAACTTCTGCAAATAGGCCTGCGCGCGCACGCGGGCTATTTTGGTTGGGACATTAAACAGGCTGTGGGCAATCTGGCAGATCACCATATTGACCTCATCATATTGTGTGACCGCGATAATCATTTCGCACTCATCTATCCCGGCCGCCTGCAATGTGTCGGGATAGGCCGCATGGCCGATCACACAGCGCACATCCAGATCGGTTGAAACCTGATCAATCAAGGCCGCATCCGCATCAATCATAACGATGCTATGCTTTTCCTTGGCCAAACGTCTGGCAATGCCCTCACCAACCCGGCCAGCTCCACAAATGATAACGCGCACCTATCCCTACTCCCGATTGACATAGCTGGATTGAAGACCCAGCGCTTTCAGTTTGCGATGCAAGGCGGACCGCTCCATGCCGATAAATTTGGCAGTGCGTGAGATATTGCCATTAAAGCGCTTGATCTGGACCGCCAGATATTGCCGCTCGAAACGCTCACGCGCATTCTTTAAAGACAGGGTAATCAATTCCGAGGGGCTTGAAAACGGGCTCTCCTCGTCTGACAATTGGCTTTCCTGTGGCAATTCGGATACGCTGATGGGGTTGGTTGCATCGCCAGGTGACAGGATCATGATGCGCTCCACAATATTGCGTAATTGACGGATATTACCCGGCCACTCCCTAGATTGAAAAACAGCAATGGCAGCCTCGGAAAACGGACGGGCCTGCAAACCCGAAGACGAGCTTATACGGTTTGAAAAATAGGTCACCAAATCGGAAATGTCCTCCGACCTCTCAGCCAAGTCCGGGACATAGATTGGAACCACATTAAGCCGGTAATACAAATCCTCGCGCAATCGTTTGCGATCAATTTCCTGTTGCAGGTTTCGCGTCGTTGAGGAAAGAACCCGAACATCGACCTGCACCGGCTTATGTCCACCGACGCGTTGAAATTGCTGCTCAATCAGAAAGCGCAGGATTTTACCTTGTGTGGATGGCGGCAATTCAGACACATCATCCAAAAGCAAAGTGCCATTATGCGCTTTTTCGAACAGGCCAAGCTGCTGCGGTGTGCCGCTTTCCTCTTCCTGACCAAATAGGGCAATATCAATCTGAGCCGGGGTCAGTCCGGCTGCATTGAAGATAATAAAGGGCGCGCCGGCGCGTTGCGAGGCTTTGTGAATAAGGCGGGCGACCAATTCCTTGCCAACACCCGCTTTGCCTTCAATTAAGACGCGCGAGTTTGTTGGGGCCAGTTTTTCGATAGAGGCACGCAGCGATTGAGCGGTGGGACTGGACCCGACCCAGGTCTCACTGTCTGTCACCTGACTTTTTAGCGCCGTGTTTTCGCGTTTCAGATATGAGGCTTCAATGGCGCGCTCAACGGTCAGCAGAAGCTTGTCTGTCTTGAAGGGTTTTTCCAGAAAATCATACGCACCCCGGCGGATCGCTGCCATCGCCGTTTCTATATTTCCATGCCCGCTGATAATAATAACCGGTAAAACAGGGTCAACAGATTTCAGATATTCCAGAAATTCCAATCCATCCATATGGCTGCCATGCAGCCAGACATCCAGAATGACCAAGGAGGGAGAGCGGGTTTGTATCGCCTCTAGGGCGTCTTGCGATGTTGCAGCTAGGCGTGTCTCATATCCCTCATCCTGCAAAACACCCGATACAAGCTGGCGGATATCAGCCTCATCATCCACTACAAGAATGTCATGTATCATTTCAGGATGCCTCCACAAGAGCAATGTCATCTTCGGAGTTTGACACGCCAGACCCGGTCTCGCCGCCCTGCACAGGCAAGACGATTGAGACTTTAGCCCCTTGCATATTATCCTCGCGAGCCTGCAAATATATTTGCCCCCCATGATCTATGAGAATGCGATTGACGATGGCAAGGCCAAGCCCTGTAC
>JARFRJ010000236.1 GCA_029287305.1 Hyphomonas sp.
CGTGTCCGAGCTAAAATGGGATTTCCTCGCCCTGCCAGTCAAACACTTTGCCCGTATCGGCGGGTGTCAGAGCGTTCATAACCGTGACAAGATACCCCGCCGCCTCTTGCGGGCTGAAGACTTTGCGCGCGCGGCTGGTGACAAATTTTGAGGAGAGGTCCGTGCTGACCGTGCCGGGATGCAGGCTGACGCAGATTGATTGGTCATTGCGCCAGCCCAGCTCAAGCGCATAATTTCGTATCAGCATATTCAGCGCCGCCTTGGAGGCGCGATAGGCATGCCAGCCGCCCAGATGATTGTCTGAAATGGACCCGACACGCGCCGAAAGCGCCGCAAAGAGCACCCGCTCCTTACGGGCCAGAAGCGGCAAAAAGTGCTTAGCGACCAGAGCGGGTCCAAATGTATTGACAGCAAAGACTTTCTCAAAATTCGGGAAAGCCTGATCACGCCAGCTCTTTTCCGGGCCAATATTCAACGCCGCATCGCTGAGCATGCCGGTCGCTATAATAATGGCGCTAAGATATCCGCGCGCTTTAATCTCTGCAGCCGCCGCACGGATGCTGTCCTCATCTTCAATATCCATACTAAGCGGGCGAATCGACTGACCGCTTGGCACTTTTGCGGAGCGGGAGATGGCATAGATCGGGCGCGCAGGATTTGCTTTTTCAAGCGTCTGACAAAGCGCCCGGCCAATCCCGCCGCTCGCGCCAATAATAGCTATCGCCATGGCTGTTTCTCCCCCTCTTTATCTCATCTAAAACACATATAGTTTGAAATTTGAAAAAGGCATAAAACGAGGCTGGGCTTAGCGCATGTCGGAACTAAGCGATACGCGCAAAGAAATCAGCATAGAGCGCCCGGGCCTCCTCGCCAAGCAAACCCAGCTCCACGCGAATATCAGCCCTTTCCAGACGGTTCAGGCCCCCAGCCCCATTTGGGTGCGGGTCTGACACCGCACAAACCAGACGGGCAATCCCCGCAGACTGTAATAATTCAGAACAGGACGGACCCCCTGATGAGCGCCGATAACACGGCTCCAAGGTCACATACGCCGTCGCGCCGTCAAGGTTTTGCCCGTCAAGTTTGGACAGGGCCAATTGTTCAGCGTGCGGCGTGCCGCCAGTGGCAGTTGCCGCTTCGGATAAAACCGTGCCTGCTGGGCTGACCAAAACACAGCCCACAGAGGGGTTATTCCCTGTTCGCCCCTTTTGCGCTTTGGCAAGGCTTAGCGCCCGGCGCATAAAAACAAGATCCCTTTCGGCCAAGACACCCTCAGCCGGGTATATGAGGCAGTGGTTTTGCCCGGGATGGCTCTAAATATCGCGCTGAAA
>JARFRJ010000256.1 GCA_029287305.1 Hyphomonas sp.
CGGGTGCGGGGTCAGGCGAGCCTGAAAGCAAGGGCATGGCAGACGCGCGTCAAAAGCAAGCTGAGCTTGATTACACCAAAAATCTCAAGGCTCGTCGTGGACTGGTTCGCTCGCGCATTACGCGATTAATCTTTATATCCAATCTGGCTGGGTTGATGGTATTATTGATCGGGGTGACGGCGCTGAATGAAATGCGCGCGGGCCTTGTCTCCTCGCGTACACAAGATCTGTTCAGCCAGGCTGAAATCTTCGTCAACCTTCTTGATAAGGAAGCCACGATTGGGGAGCCGGAACCAAGCTTAAACCCGGAGGATGCCCGCGAGGTCATCGCCTCCTTACGCTTGCCGTATCGCGTGCAGGCGAAAGTCCTCTCCCAGACTGGGGAGGTGGTTGCCGACAGCGTTATCCTTTCAGAACGGGTGGATATATCCGCTTTGGACCCTGTTGGGCTTTTAAGTGGCGAGCTAAACCTGATGGAAAGGCTGACCGATTATCCGATTGAATTTATGCGGCGCTTCCTTCCAGAACCAACTGTTTTTGAAGGCTTTTCAGAAAACTTTGAAGAAGAGTTTTCTCTGGCTCTGTCCGGCAGTTATGCGGCCAGTCAACGTGTGTCAGAACGCGATCAACGTGTGATCTCCGTTTCTATGCCCATTCAGCATGTCAGTGCCGTTGTCGGTGTTTTGACCCTAGAGGCCAATGATGTTGAACAAATCGTTCGCGCGGAGCGTCATGCCCTTATTCCTTTTATGCAGATTGCGCTGTTTGTGGTTGGGATCAGCTCTATCCTTTTGACTTTGTGGATTGCTAGGCCCTTGCGTCATCTGGCCTTTGCTGCCGATCAGGTCCGCGCCGGGCAGGCCCCCAAGCTGGAATTGCCGAGGCTGGTTAAACGCAAGGATGAAATTGGCCAATTGGCCCATGCGGTGGAGTCCATGACAGATAAACTTTTCGAGCGGATCACCGCCAATGAAAGGTTTGCGTCAGATGTTGCGCATGAGTTGAAAAATCCGCTGACATCGATCCGCTCTGCCATTGAGACGGCTGAAAGGGTTAAAGACGATGCCGAAGCAACCCGCGCCCTGCGGGCGCTTATGGCCGATGATGTTCAGCGCATTGATCGCCTGATTACAGATATTTCCAATGCGTCGCGATTGGAAGCTGAGATCGCGCGCAGCAAGTTAAAGCAATTGGACATATCGCGTCTGGCCAGGGACATTGTCAGCGCCTATGAAACCCTAGATATGCGCGATATCAAGGTCGTCCTATCGGTAAAAACTGCCGATACGCCGCTTTATATTCGCGGCCATGATATGCAGATCGGGCAGGTCTTCCGAAATTTAATCGATAATGCCTGCTCCTTTTCTTCAGATGCTGGAACCGTGACTGTGTCTGTAGAGGCGCAGCGCGACAAGGATCAGGGCTGGGTTCGCATCTGTGTGGAGGATGAAGGGCCGGGCATTCCGGAAGACAAGCTGGATGAGATATTTGAACGCTTCTACACAGACAGGCCGCCTGCCGCTTATGTCGAGAATAATTCCGGTCTTGGTCTTTCTATCGTTCAGCAGATTATTACGTTGCATGGCGGGGAAGTTCGCGCTGAAAATCGGGCAGAGGGCGGTGCCCGTTTTATAGTTGATCTACCTTTAAGCTGACATGCGCTTCAGGCAGACCTGCTGTAAAAGGGGTCATGGCTTAAACATCCGGCACTAGGCGACGGTTTGACAAGAGGTAAATCTGGTTTGCGCTGAGAGCATAGACTTTTGGCGCGTCTGAAAAAAGCGCGGCAAAGGCGGCGTGACGAATATTCAGCCCCCCTGTATAGGCCCCCAAGGCTGGCAGGATCAGGCGTCCGGCATCGCCAATAAAGCATTTGCGACGTACAGAGCGGCCATTGGCCCGCACCTTTGCGACAGGGTGTAAATGTCCGGCAATCTCACCCCATGCGCCAGAAGGTTCATGACGAAAGATAAAGGGACCAGCCTGAATTTCCTGATGCGCCTCACCGCCTAAATTCACCGGCGGATGCGGGTCGTGGTTTCCGGTAATCCATAGCCACTGCGTTTGACGGGTCATGTTTTGCAGGCGGGCGATATTGGCTTGTGTCAGGCGTGTTTCGGCTTCAGGATCGTGAAAACTGTCGCCAAGAGACACGCAAGCCTTTGGCTGGGTTTTATCTAGAATGCCCTCAATATGGTCCAGCGTGCGGTCTGTATCATAAGGGGGGATAGGCTGCCCGCGGGCTGCAAAAAACGACCCTTTTTCAAAATGAAGATCAGCAAATATGACCCATTGCCGTCTCGGCCACCACAGCGCGCCTTCTGGCAAAAGGCATACATTTTCGCCCGCCAGCAGGATGGGCAAACCGATCTGACCCTCTATTATTTGATTAAATGCCATGGTCCAAATTCGCGCATTGTTATGATCTAGGCAAGTCGCTTTTGTGTATTTTTCATGGAATAAACAAGTGTAGGTCTGGACAGGGCCACGCCAATAGGCTTGACATAATTTGATTTTTTTCAGGAGACATTTTGTGGCCAAACCTAAAGTCCAGCGCCCACCTCTGGTTCGTGTCATAAACCGTTTTGGCAAAATAGCATCTTCTGTTGGTATTGCCAGCCCACGCTTTACCCCTGAATCTCTTTGTGCATCAGCTGAAAAAATTGCTGGCGCAAATGATTATGGGTCCGCCTCCTATAAGCCAGGTTTGGAAGCTCTATGCTGGGCGCTTGAAAATGAAGCTGAGCTTAACCAGATGGGCCGGATCGTTCTCCATCGCCAGATTGCCAATGCATTGGCGGGGCGTTTGACCCTTGTGAAATGGGAAAAAGCGCATGCTGAGGCCGCCAAGGCACCGATCCGAACACCGCTTTTTGTGATCGGTCTGCCAAGGACCGGAACAACTATATTGTTTGAGACATTGGCCGCAGACCCGCATTTACGGGCACCTTTGACTTGGGAATGCCGCGATTATGCCCTGGCCCATACGGCCAATGATCCGCCCGAAGAGGATCCGCGCCTGATCAAATTGTCGCGGCAAATGGCGCAGGTCAATAAGCTGATGCCTGGCTTTACCGCGATCCATCATTTTGGTCCGTTTATTCCCACCGAATGCATTGGCTTGACCTTGCTGGATATGGCGAGTGAGCAATTTGCCGCGCTTGCCTGGATGCCGAGCTATCGGGCTTTCCTGCTGGAGAATGATTTCAAAAGCGCCTATCACTGGCATAAGCGCGGGCTTCGCTATCTGCAATTTACCCAGCCATCAAAATCTTGGGTTTTGAAAACGCCAATGCATACAGGCTATTTGCCGAGCCTGATTGAGGCCTATCCAGATGCTCAATTCATCCATAATCACAGAGACCCGATGCAGGTAATTGCCTCTGTCGCCAATCTCTATCGGGTCTCCCGTTCGGGGTGGTCGGATGCGGAAAATACGCCGGAGCGCGCCCGCTCAGATGCGCATTATTATCTTGAATTTATCCGCCGCGCCGTGGCTTTCCGGGCGCAGGACGGCCAAGAGGCGACGCGCTTTTTTGATGTGGCCTTTAAAGATTTCGTACAGGACCCCTTACCTCTAATCGAAAAATTATATGAGCATTTTGAACGGCCTTTAAGTGAAGAAGCCCTCGACGCCATGTCGCATTATCTTGCAAACAGGCCCCGCGAAAAATATGGTAAACACCTCTATTCAGCCGCGCAATTTGGCTTTAGCGAGGAAGAGTATGGCCCGCTTTTTGCCGATTATATTGCCCGTTTCAGAACCTATCTCTAATCAACTCCTCTCATCACCAAGGATGACCGCCCATGAAAATTGACCCTACCGCTGCGTCCAAATCAGCCACACCGCTTCGTCTCGACAGTGATGGCGGTGCCCGTGCGGCCTGGACACAGCTTACAGACACGCTGAACACGTTAACCTCACGGGTTTATTCAGAGGAAATGGGCGGGGATGAGATAGATCGCGCGGAAGGCATGCGGGCGCTGATGCAGAGCTTTTCCCTTGGCGCAGAACTATTTATTGAAAAAGGCAATCCGCGCGAACCCGCCTTTACAAACTGGATGGCTTCGGGGCGAAAAGTGCTGGGTGATAATCCCGATGCCCGCTATGATTCTGCGCCTGTCTCGCCTGAACACAGCTATCAGGTGACCGGAACCCTGTCAGGGTGTGCGGCGCAAACCTTCACCGTCTATGGGCGCGGGCCTCTGGGCTGGAACAATGTCGCTGGCGAGCTGATCCCGGACCAGATGGAGATCGGACCAAAGGGTGAGTTTTCCCTCATTCTTTCAAAAACACGTCCCGAAGGGGTAAAAAACTGGATTGAGCTGAATGACAGTGCTCATATGTTTCTGGTCCGGCAATTTTTTGAAAATGTGCCGATAGAAAAACGTCCACGCGATTTTGAAATCCACCGTCTGGATGCCCCAGATGCGCCTGAGCTTTACACGGAGACTGAATTTTCCCTGCGCACGGAGCAAGCGGCCAAATTTATGCAAATTGCCGTTGATGCGACCTTTGGACTGGCGCAAATGCGTTCAGACCCGGCCAATTCCATGGAGCCGCCCAAACAGTTTGATCCGGCCATTGTCGGCATCTATTATCCATCTGTCTATAATATCTATTTTGGCGGCTGGTTTGATCTGGCCGATGATGAGGCGCTGATTTTTGAGGGCGAGGCCCTGCGCGGTAATTACGCCATTGTGCATATTATGAATGCCTGGCTGCAATCCATAGAGGGGCCGGGCGGTAATCAAAAGCTGAATAAATCGACGCTGAAGACGCAGCCGGACGGCTCTTGGCGCGTGATTGTCTCGCATAAAAAACCCGGCGCAGACTATCCAAACTGGCTGAACCCGCATGGTCATAAGCGGGGGCATTTCACCTTACGTATTGTCCATCCGGACGGCGAGGGGACGACACGCCCAAAAGCCCGCAAGGTGAAATTTGCCGATCTTTAGAGACTGAAATCAGGATGAATTGTGTAGACCAGGCTGAAAGCCTTTAAAGGCCTCTTCGGCAAAATCCTCGGCTGCCTCGCTCAAGATTGCCTCGCTGGCGCTGGCATTGAGGACCGGTTCGCGGCCCACCTCCAGCATCACCGGCACGGCCAGCGGGCTGATCTTATCCAGCGGTTTATGTAGGATTTTTCCTTCAATTTTTTGCAATCGATCAGACAGGCGGCGGACATCCAAAAGGCCTGTAGCGGCATCTTGGCGAGCCGCCTGTAACAAGATATGATCAGGTTCATGACTGCGCAGCACGTCATAAATGAGATCGGTTGAGAAGGTAATCTGACGCCCGGTTTTCCTGTCGCCGGGAAACCGCCGCGCAATAAGCCCGGATATTTGCGCACATGCTCTGAAGGTACGCTTCATCAGCGCACTTTCCTGTAGCCAGGCATCCAGATCATCCCCCAGCATATCGGGGTCGAAAAGATCGGCCATATCAAGTTCGCGCATATCGCCAAGCCCCCAGACCGCCATCGCATATTCAGAGGCGACAAAGCCGAGCGGCTTGGCTCCTGCGCGTTCCAGTCGGCGGGTCAGCAGCATGCCGAGCGTTTGATGGGCAAGGCGCCCTTCAAACGGATAGCAAACCAGATAATGCCGATCACGGCGCGGAAAAGTTTCGACCAGAAGATGATCCGCCGGGGGCAGAGCCGAGTGTTCAAGCTGGGCTTGCATCCAATCGCGCACCTGTTGCGGAAAATCAGTCCAGCTTTCGCGATTATACACCATCTCCCGCACGCGCTCAGCCAAAAAGGTCGAAAGGGGAAATTTGCCGCCATTATAAGAGGGGATGGCTGGTTTATCATCGCGTGTGCGGGTGGCTAGGACGGTTTCATTATCAAGGCCGATAAAGCGCAATACTTCGCCAGCGAATAGGAATGTATCCCCCGGTGTCAGCGTTTCGATAAAGTATTCCTCAATCTCCCCGAGTTTGCGCCCGGCGATAGGCGTGCGCCGCGTGGGGCTTGCGCCAGTGCTGGTGTTACGGCCCATAAATCGCGCTAGGCTAACAGGCAGGGATTTAGCCTCAATAATGGTCCCGATATTCATCCTGTGAAGCTGTTTGTCGCGGGCCGTCCGGGCGACCCATAAGCCATCCTTGCGCCTAATAATACGGTGGAATTTGTCATAGACGCGCAAGGCATATCCACCCGTCGCAACAAAATCGACCAGCCGCTCCCATGTCTCCCAATCTAGGTTCTGATAGGGCGCTGTGCGGCGCACCTCCTCATATAGCGCTTCAAGATGAAAACCGCTGCCTGTTGCCCGGCCCATAATATGCTGGGCCAGCACATCCAGCGCGCCAGGGCTCACCGCCTCACCATCAAGGGTATTTTCCATCACCGCAT
>JARFRJ010000384.1 GCA_029287305.1 Hyphomonas sp.
ACAATACACCGCTTGACCCCGGCCACCAGATCCATAGCGCCGCCCATGCCTTTGACCATCTTTCCCGGGATCATCCAATTGGCCAAATCCCCCGTCTCGGACACCTCCATCGCCCCTAGGATAGACAGGTCAATATGTCCCCCACGGATCATGCCAAAACTTGTCGCACTATCAAAAAAGCTTGATTTTGGCAGGGTTGAGATTGTCTGCTTGCCCGCATTGATAAGGTCTGCATCGACCTTATCCTCCGTTGGGAAAGGGCCCATGCCAAGCATGCCATTTTCCGATTGCAGCGTAACATCCATCGTCTCGGGAATGTGATTGGCCACAAGGGTGGGAATTCCAATACCAAGATTGACGTAAAATCCGTCTTCTATTTCACGCGCGGCCCGCGCCGCCATTTCATCACGTGTCCAGGACATACCCTCTCTCCCTCATTGTGCGTCATACAAATTTATCAGTTCGTCAGTGTACCAGCTTATCGTATTATCCATATATCTGGAAAGGGCTTAGAGCGTGTCCGAGCTAAAACCGCGAGCGCGAGCGAAACAGCCGTCCGAAAAGCGCAAGCAACAGAACAGAAAATGAAAGGCCCAACATCCAGCTCCGCTCAAAAAAATTGGCTATGCGGAAAGAAAACAGCGCCCGCAAGGTTTTCTGACCGCGCTTATGATAGCGTTTTGCTTCTGAGGTTAAGGGAAGATCGGTTAAATTGGCATCTGGAAAGGTCCCCGGCAGAAACAGGAGCGAGCCTGAGGAATGCACCTGATAGGCCGCGTCAAGCATTTCAGATTGAATAGACTTACCCAGGCCCTGACGGGTCAATAATTGAGCCACCGGAGCAACCAGATGAATATCCCGATCCGGCTGGTTTTTGTCCAAATCGATAACGCCTTGCAAAAGTGTGACAGCGGTTAGGGCAGGCTGGCGACGCGCCAATGCCGGCGCGCGCTCAAAGGCGATAAGATCAACCGCTTCATGACGCAGCAAGTCTTGCATAAAGGGGGCATTCACCGCCGCGATATAGATCACAGCGTCCAACTCGCCGGCCAAGAGCGCCTCAGCAGCGGCCTCTGCGCCGGTTTCCAACTGACTGCTTTGGGCCCAGTCCCCGCCCCATTCTGATTGCAGCAATAAGGCGAGCGAACGCTGACCAGAGCCAATTTCGCCAATCGCCATGCGGGCCTCGCGCAAATCGCCAAAATCCTCGATCGGATAGTCCTTGCTGACAAAGAGCCAGACAGGCTCAGCAAAAAAGCCGCCCAGAGATTTAATGCCCGGATCGGTACGCGGTGAGGCAATTCCGCCCTGAACCAGCGCAATATCCACATCCTTGTTTTCAAGCAGGCGTAAATTCTCCAGCGAGCCTGCGGTCTCAATGATATCAACCGTCAGGCCCTGCTCGGTTAAAATGCGCTGATACCTCTGGGCAAAGCCAATATAAGCCCCGCCCTGAACGCCCGCCGCGATGCGTACAGTATTGGACGGGGCGGGGAAGAAAACAAATGCCAAGAGGGCCCATAGTATCGCCCCAAGGATTATAAATGGCACAACCGTCCGCATAACGTCCCCTTTAACCTCACCTATCAAGATAAATGTCTGTACCCGCTTAAAAGCATCCCGTTAAAAACTTTCTAACATCTATTGGCAAGACAAGACAGAGTTTCCCTTAAGCTTGTATATTTTTATCCTGTATACGTGCCAAGGCGCTCGTTCAGGCAGTGCGGATACGTTTGCAGGAAGGCTGAAAGATTAAACGGGTATGCGGGCATATTCATACCCCCGCCCTGCATAAGGGCGCGTACGCCCTATGGCAGACGCACCTTGTCTAATTCATTCTGCAATTGCACATAGAGATCCGCATTGGACGCCAATATATTCCCGGTTCGCAAGACATTGCCGCCCTCTAGGTCGCGCACGACACCGCCCGCTTCCCGGACAAGCACGATACCGGCTGCAATATCCCAGGCTTTTAAGCCCCGTTCCCAAAATCCATCAAAGCGTCCAGCCGCGACATAGGCCAGGTCCAGCGCCGCGGAGCCATAGCGACGAAGACCTGCAATTTTTGGCATCAGGGCCAGGGTTTCAGCGGCGAAGACCCCAAAGTCTTCCGGCGGTTTCCCCCTCCAAGGCGCGCCCGTGGCAATCACAGCGTCTGATAATTGCGGGCGGACAGCCACACGCAATTTACGATTTTCCAGCCAACAGCCCCGGCCTGTCTCGGCCCAGAAAATCTCATTCTTGGCAACATCATAAACCACCCCGGTCAACAGTTTGCCTTCCCGCTCCAGCGCGATAGACACCGCATAATGAGGCTGACCATGCAGAAAGTTCAGCGTGCCATCCAAGGGGTCAATAATAAAGCGGTTGGTTTTATCTGTTCCCTCAACCAGGCCTGCCTCTTCCATTAAAAATCCATAGCCGGGCCGGGCTTTTCGCAATTGCTCATAAATAATCTCTTCGGCACGGTGATCCGCATTGGTGACAAAGTCTGCAGGGCCCTTGCGGGAAACCTGCAAATGTTCAACCTCGGAAAAATCTCGCGATAATGAGGCACCGGCCGCACGTGCGGCCTTGATCATTAAGCTTCCAACAGGGGATGGACGTGACATCTATATAAATCCTACCTCAATCTGATCTTTTCACATATGTGCTGTCCGAGGTCTGAACGATGATGTTCTCTCCCTGATTAATAAATGGCGGCACCATAATCCGAAGTCCGCCCGTGCATTGAGCCGGCTTGAAACTATTGGCTGAGGTTTGTCCCTTGACCACAGGTTCGGTCTCCAAAACCTCTAGGACAACCTGTTCAGGCAAAGAAACTCCAAGCGGGGTGTCTTCATAAAACTCAATCCTCACGGTCATACCATCCTGAAGATAGGCCCCGTCCTCGCCGATAAAATCCCTTTGCAATTCTATCTGCTCAAAGTTTTCAGTATCCATAAAGGTAAAGCTTGTATCATCGGCAAACAGAAACTGGAAATCCTTTTGCTCTAGGCGTACTTTCTCAACCGTCTCAGAGGCGCGAAACCGCTCATTCAGCTTTGAGCCATTGATAAGATTACGCAATTCAACCTGATTAAACGCGCCGCCCTTGCCGGGTTTGACAGAATTGGTTTTCATGGCGCGCCAGACACTACCTTGATGTTCGATAACATTCCCGGGCTTGATCTCATTTCCATTAATCTTGGCCATTATGCGTCCTTTTCATTCTCTTGCGTCGTGCTAGAGCCCCCCGCCGCTTGGGTCAAGCGGATAAGAACCGATCAAGCCTGTTTTACAAGCGCTTTTCAAACCGTCTGCTCGAAGCCGTGCTTACGGCATCTATTATGCGTAGACTAGAAATTGTCTTTAAGCTGGCGAATTTTGGCAAAGGTCGCGACCGCATCCCCCGGATAACCCATAGCAGATTGCAGGCCGGGTTCATCGGCGCGTAAAAAAGGATTACAGGCCAATTCACGGGCAAGCACGGTCGGCACCGTCCATTCCTGCTTTTCACGTCGCGCCTGAATATCATCAGCATAGGCCAGAAGCGCCCCATTGTCGGGCTCAATTGTCACGGCAAATCGCGCATTCGCCGCGGTATATTCGTGCGCACAATAGAGCACCGTCTCCGCCGGCAAGGCCTTGATCTTGCTTAGGCTTTGCCACATCATTTCGG
>JARFRJ010000421.1 GCA_029287305.1 Hyphomonas sp.
TGGCCGACAATGTGTTTTCATCCGCATCATCATGGATGAGCTGGCCCAGATCCTTATCAATAATCATCAATTCATATATACCGACACGGCCATTATAGCCCGTCCCGCGGCAGGCATCGCAGCCCTTTGGGCGATAGAATACAGGCACCGTATCCAGATGGCTGATGTGCGCAGCGGTCCGCTCTACCATGCTCGGCTCATAGGGCTCACGGCAAGATTTGCACAAACGCCGGACAAGGCGCTGGGCCAGAACACCGCGCAGCGTGGAAGATAAAAGGTAAGGCTCCACGCCCATATCTTTTAGCCGTGTGATCGCCGCGACGGCAGAATTTGTATGAATGGTCGACAGGACCAGACGTCCGGCAAGCGACATACGGGCCGCCACGCTAGCTGTCTCGACATCCCTAATCTCACCGACCATGACAATATTGGCATCCTGACGCAAGAATGCGCGCAGGCCAGCAGCAAAAGTCATGCCGATTTTATCATTGACCTGGGTCTGGCCAATGCCGTCAAGCCCATATTCGATCGGATCTTCAATCGTAATAATGCTTTTTGTTCCATCATTCAGGAGGCTGAGCCCGGAATAAAGCGTGGTTGTTTTACCAGACCCTGTCGGACCACTGACCAAGATCACACCATTAGGCTCTGTCAAAGCCATCCGGAAACGTGCAAGTGTCTCGCTTGGCATGCCCAAATCTTCCAGCCCCATCAACGCTGTGGCTTTATCCAGAAGACGCAGAACGACCCGTTCCCCATATCGGGCCGGCAAGGTTGAGACACGCAAGTCCACAGATCGCCCACCGACGGACAAGGCAATACGGCCATCCTGAGGCAAACGCCGCTCGGCAATATCAAGCCGGGCCATCACTTTAATCCGCGAGATCAGCGGCGTTGCAAGGCCGCGCGCGGGGCACAAAATTGACTGTAAAACACCGTCAATGCGATACCGGATCTTCAGATCGGTCTCATTCGGTTAAATATGAATATCAGAATCCCCGCGATTGATCGCTTCATAAAACACTCACTAGATCAGGCGAATAATCTGGGCATCATCAACTCCGACTAGAAGATCAGCGGTTTGATGCAAGCCTTCCGCCAGGCTCGCCAAATAATCACCATCATTTTGCGCGGCCGCTTCATCATCATCTGCAAGATTGGCTCTGGAATTGGAAATCGGCAATTTCCGGGCATAATCTTCTGCGGACAAAACCTCAACTTTAAAAGCCTCCCCAAGGACGCGGCGCGCCTCAATCAAATC
>JARFRJ010000318.1 GCA_029287305.1 Hyphomonas sp.
ATTATTAAGCGCCGGGAAACGTGTTTTGGCGCATGAAGCCAGCGCGCTTATGAAGCTTCAAGAGGGGCTCGATACCGCTTTCACCGCAGCCCTCAAAACGCTTTATAAGACTGAAGGACATATTGTCTTGGTCGGCGTTGGCAAATCCGGGCATATCGCCCGAAAAATCGCCTCCACCCTGTCATCAATCGGATGTGTGGCCATTTATATCCACCCGAATGAAGCCAGCCATGGCGATCTGGGCATGATAACTCCGCATGATACTATCATGGCTTTATCAAAATCTGGGGAAACCAGCGAACTGGGCGATTTACTCGCCCATGCGCAGGCCTTGGACTTGCCCCTTATCGCCCTGACATCCGAGCCAGACAGCACGCTCGCCAAGGCCGCCAGACACGCCCTCATCCTGCCAGATATCGCAGAAGCCTGTTCGGCAACACAAGCGCCAACCACCTCAACGACAATGATGCTGGCGCTGGGAGATGCCATAGCGGTCACCCTGTCAAACTGGAAAGGCTTTACCCGTGATCAATTCAAACGCTTTCATCCGGGCGGTCAATTAGGGGCGCACTTACTGACGGTCGCAGATATTATGCGCAGCATAGATGAGACGCCCTTGACGCAAATCGGCACACCCACGGCCAAAGCCCTAGAGATTATGAGTGCCAAAGCGCTTGGATGTATTGGCATCCTCGATACGCATAACAGGCTTTGCGGCATTATTACGGATGGCGATTTGCGGCGTGTAATTGCCCAAGATCGGACACTCAAATCCATTGAAGAGGCCATGACACCCCAGCCGCTGACAATAAGCGGCGATACCAAAGCCTATACCGCGCTCAAAGTGATGACGGAAAAGCGCATTACACAGCTTTTTGTGGTCGATACAGGCCAAAACGTTCTCGGCATTGCGCATATGCATGATTTTCTGCGGGCTGGCATCTACTGATCCCATCATATGAACAAGCCTTGGGCGATTCTGCTTAATTATGCCCCGGCTTTAATCAGTCCTATCTGTTGACGGGCTGCATTCATAACAAAAGCAGAAATTCACCTCACAATTTGCCATGCTGAGTCTCCATAGAGGACATTTGTCGTAATTCTTAAAGGGGATGGTTAGCCATGAAAGCTTTAAAACACATATCCGCACGATTAGCTGGGGCCGGTTTGATGGCCTTTGGCCTGATCAGCACATCGGCCTTCGCACAAGATGCCGGAGCTTCGGCCACATCGGCCTATGTCGATAATACGTATCTGTTTCTGATCGGCGGAATTATTGTCATGTTTATGGCCGCAGGCTTTATGTGCCTTGAGGCCGGGCTTGTCCGGTCCAAAAATGCGGCGATGCAGTCAACCAAAAATATTGCTCTATTCTCTGTCGCCGGGCTGATGTTCTGGCTCGTCGGATATCACATGGTCTATCCGACAGATGGCTTTGTTTTGGGCGGCTGGTTAAGCGGCAGCCCTGTGCCTTGGTCACATGGCGATGTCAGCGTCAGTCATGGCAAGTATGCTGATGCCTCTGACTGGTTTTTCCAAATGGTATTTGTCGCCACCGCCGCCTCGATCGTTTCCGGGACAGTGGCTGAACGGGTCAAACTTATCCCTTTCCTCTTATTTACCGCAGTTCTGACCGCCTTTATCTATCCCATCGTCGCTGGATGGCAGTGGGGCGAGGGCGGCGCGCTCTCAGCAATGGGCTTTTCAGATTTTGCCGGGTCAACCCTTGTCCACTCCACCGGGGGCTGGGCGGCACTGATGGGGGCCATTATTATTGGGCCAAGACTTGGTAAATATGTCGATGGCAAGGTTAATCCTATGCCGGGGTCGAATATCCCCTTGGCCGGGCTTGGCACGTTCATTCTCTGGTTTGGCTGGTTTGGCTTTAATGGCGCCTCACAGCTTGCCGCCGGTACAATTGAAGATATTAATTCGGTCGCCCGCATATTTGCCAATACGAATATGGCCGCTGTCGGCGGTGTGTTGGCGGCGCTCACGGCGACCTCTCTTCTATATAAGGGCAAAGTGGACGCGACCATGGTCTTTAATGGCGCGATTGGCGGCTTGGTGGCCATTACCGCTGAACCTCTCGCCCCGACAATTGGCAGTTCTGTCCTGATCGGAGCCGTTGGCGGTGTCCTGGTTGTGCTAACTGTTCCGCTTCTCGATCGCTTTAAAATCGATGATGTGGTTGGCGCGATCCCAGCTCATTTGGTCTGCGGGATTTGGGGGACGCTGGCGGTTGCTTTCAACACACAAACAAGTTTTGAAGTTGAGGGCGTTGAGCAAACCCGCTCTATGCTCGCACAGTTTGGCATTCAAGGCTTCGGGGTTCTTGCCACGGCTGTCTTTGTCTGCCTCGCATCCGGCCTCATCTGGTATGGGCTGAAGATGGTCACCGGGGTACGTGTCTCTGATGAAGATCAGGTCACAGGTCTGGATAAGGTTGAAATTGGTCTGGAAGCCTATCCCGACTTCAAAAACTAGTCTTTAACCCTCATCTCCCGGAAAGCTCTCTGAACGTGCCTCGTTCAGAGAGCTTTCTGTTTGGGGGGATACTATATGCACCCCTCCCGATTGCGGGTCTGTCCAAAGCCTTTGGCGGCAAAGCGTAAACGGGGGGACGGGCCACAGCGTGGCTTGCGCATCGACAAGTTTGGACGGGCCACAGCGTGGCTTGCGCACCGACCAAGCTTGGACCAGCAG
>JARFRJ010000054.1 GCA_029287305.1 Hyphomonas sp.
GGTCCGAAGGGCGAATCCCAAAAAACGCTGAGACCGGCCGTCGCCCGAAAATCAAGATCATCCTCGGTCCGGCGCAGAATAGAGGCCGCATTGGGCACAGCCTGCAAAGCTTGCGGGCGGATACTGGCCGCAATAATTTGCGCATCCACTGGATTGGACAGATCAAATAATTGCTCTTCCAGTCTGAACTCATCTTCAATCCCGCCAAGCCCCCCGGCTTCAGCAAAGAGAGCCATTTTGATGCCATATTGTTCCGGGATGAATTGCGGCAGGGTGACTTCCAGCGTGCCCTGATAATAAATCTGGCCGCCAATCGCCTGACCTTTAGCCACGACTGTACCAGTTTCATTACCGTCCGCATCCACCTCATAAAAGACGGTTCTGGGACCAATCCCGGCGACATTAAAGCCGCGGAAATTATTACCGCCGCGGAAGAAGAGATTATTAAAACGCAGCGGCTTATCCTCATCATAAGAGAAAATATTGCCTGCAGAAAGACGCAAGCTGGCCCGCATGCCTTGCGTAATGCCGCGATGGGCAGCCCCAGTTATCTCCGTTCGCACATAACGCACATCGCCGCCAAGCCCAGCCACATCCTGGCTTAGGGAGAACTCAAACCCGCGCGTTGGCGCAATCGGATTGTTCAGATTATTCCACTGGAATGTATACCCAAGTGAAGAGGTTAAATCATTCACCTGGCTGACGCATTGCAGAGGCTGGCTAAGATATGCATCATCGCAAATACCGACAATGCGTGTGCCATCTGGTACGGGCGGGATGGGCAAAATCGGTGTTTCAGCCAGTGTTGCGCCTTCCGGGATTTCTTCCCCTGCCGGGATAACATCCCCGTCTTCGTCCAGAAAGATCTGATTGCCATCCTCATCCAAAATCGGTCGCAAAGCCTGCAAACCAACGGCATCAATAACGACCTCGCCCGGAATCGTGATTTGATCCTGACTTAAACGATAGCGCCAAGAAATAGAGCTGTTTCGGGTTACCGGAAAGCCAAAATTGACATAGCCGCCATAAGACTCAGATTCATAAAGCCCAACATCACTATAATCGATCCGGCGACCAAACAGGCCAATGCCTGCGGCCAGATTGCGCCCGAGGAATTGCGGTTCAGAAAACCGTAAATCAACATTTTGTGAGCGCTGAGAGGCTTGCACACGGGCAATAGCGGTTTGCCCTCGGCCCAGAAGATTACGTTGCGCAACACTGATATCGACGAGGAACGCATCGACAGATGAGAAGCCCCCGGCAAGAGAAAATTCCCCGGTCGGCTGTTCTGTCACCGCCAGATCAATCACCGCCCTATCAGGTTCAGAGCCCGGCAATTCTGTAATTTCAACTTCGGAGAAATAGCCAAGCGCGCGGACACGATTGACAGATCGGTCAAGCGAGACCCGGTTAAACGCATCCCCTTCAGACACGTTCAGCCGTCGACGGATCACATGATCAAGCGTTGTTGTATTACCGATAATATTAATCCGCTCAATATATACGCGCGGCCCCTCATCCATGGTGAAAACAACATCGACTTTTCCACTTTCAGGATTGGCGGTTAGACGCGGGATGACATCGACAAAGGCATAGCCTGAGATCCCGGCTATGGAGGTCAGTCGGTCGATACTGTCCTCGATCAAATCACCTTCATATATCTCACCGCTTTGGATCGGTATGGATCGGGTCAGAATTTGCGCGTTCAGCTTATCCAGCGTGGTTTCAACAGAGACCTCACCAAACTCATAAACCCGGCCCTCTTCTATTGTAAATGTGATATAGAAATCTTCCTGATTAGGGGTAATTGCTGCATCCGCAGAGGTCACCCGAAAATCATAATAGCCGCGGTTCTGATAGAATTGGCGAAGCAATTCCTGATCATATTCAAGTCGGCCCGGATCATAATTATCATTGGAGCTGAAAAATCGCCATAATCTGGATTGTCGGGTGACGATCTCGCTGCGTAAACGCGAATCAGAAAATCTTTCATTGCCAATGAAATTGATCGATTTGACCCCTGTTGTGGGTCCATCGGTAATCTCGAAAATCACATCCACCCGGCTTTGATCCAGCAATTTATATTGCGGTTTGACAACCACAGAAAATCGCCCGGATTGTCTGTAAAGCTCGATGATGCGACGAACATCCGCCTGAATGCGCGCCAAGGTGAACACGCCGCGCGGCTCTGCCTGAATTTCCTCGCGTAATTTGTCCTCTTTAATCGAACGATTGCCTTCAAACAAAATCCGATTGATGATCGGATTTTCTACCACTTGTATGATCAGATCAGAGCCTCTTCGACCAATACTCACATCGGCAAAAAGGTCTGTCCCGAAAAGAGTTTTCAGTGACAAATCCAAAAGCACCGGATCAAAAGAGGAGCCGGGTTCAACCAAAAGATAGGATTGTATGGTCCGCGCCTCGATCCTCTCATTACCCTCTATAATGATAGAGCGAATAGTTCCGGCCAAGGGGTCTTACATGCCAGCTGGAGGCGTGTCACTTCCGGTTTGAGCGTTCGCACGCCCCGCTGACAGAATTAGCAAAAACAAAGCCAGGGCCGAAACCATAATATAAAGGGTCGAGCGCATCATACTGATCAGAAAACCTTAAAATTAACCGCCAAATATATCCAGAAGACCCGTTTTCATAATATCGTTTAGGGTCACAAGTCCAGCCAAGCTTAATAGAACGAATAAACTGAACTTCAAAGCGGTTTCCTGTATTCGCAGGGGTAAAGCACTGCCCATAACCGCTTCATAGCCATTCATCAATAAATGTCCACCGTCCAGAATAGGTAAAGGCAAAAGATTAAACAGGCCAATCCCGATCGAAACGAAGGCGCTGATTTTAAGCAGCATCCAGAATGTCGCTTGCAGGCGATCAGATAAGGGGACCTGGTCTGCCCCCATGGTTTTATTCACCACACGGCGCGTCACATCGCCAATCCCGACCGGGCCACTAAGCTGGCTTAAATCTTCCTTGCCCGTCATCATCCGGCCTATCATACGCGCCGTTAAAGCACAGACAGCCCCGGTTTCACGCACACCCGCAAGCACAGCCCCTGGCAAATTGTAGCGTATATGATCAACCTGCTGAAGCTGGATCATAACGCCGATCATACCCGTATAGGCCTCTTGGCCCAATCCATTATCAACCTTGCGCCGCTCCGGCGTTACATTAAAGGATAAAGCTTCGCCATCACGCTCAATACCCAGAGTTAATTCTGTCGCTGAAGAGGTCGAGACAACCCGATAAAAATCGCCATAGGCTTGAATGTCCCGGCCATTCAGAGACATCAATATATCCCCATTTTCAAGCCCGGCGGTTTTGGCTGGGCCTTCCATAATGTCCATCATCACGATTTTGTGAACCGGTTTACCGAACACTATAGCTGTCAGCGAAAAAATAAAAATCGCCAAGATAAAATTGGCC
>JARFRJ010000070.1 GCA_029287305.1 Hyphomonas sp.
CCCCCCCCCCCCCCCCCCCCCCCCCCCCCCCCCCCCCCCCTCTCCAACCACCCCCCCACCCCCGAGAACAACACTAGAGTTGGATCGTCGGCAGCGTCAGATGTGTATAAGAGACAGCTGCCAAACGGCATGACTGACGGCGATATGATCGGCCCCGGCCCGCGCAATCTCAGATGCTGTGTCCACTGTGATGCCGCCTATTGCGACGCAAGGCAGCTCCATCAATTCTTGCCACCAGGATAGTAGCTCTGTGTCCGCCTGATATTTTACCAGCTTTGTCTGGCTTGGGAAAAAGGCACCAAAAGCGACATAATCTGCGCCCTGCTCACCGGCCTGCATGCCTAAATGCCGACTATTATGACAAGTTATGCCAATCAGCATCTCTTCTGGCAGGAGGGCCCGGGCCTCTTTGACCGGCATATCGCCCTGACCGATATGAACCCCGTCCACACCCAGCTCCCGCGCAAGCTCCACCTCATCATTCAAAATAAGGAGGCTATCATTGGCCCGCGCTATAGGCTGAAGGGCGTTTGCTAGAAACGCGCTCATCGCTTTATCCGCTTGGTTGTTCTGGCCTGTCTTTACACGAATTTGCAGGGCAGAGAGTTGCCCGGTTTCAAGCAGTCTGGTCGCCTGCTCGACAAAGCTCTCCTGATCCTTGATGACAGGCGGTGTGATCAGGTAAAGGCCCGTTTGCGGACGCGACGGATATGTATCAGAGGCGGGCATGCAGCCTTCCTGTCTTCTTTATCGAGTGTGAGTATAAAGGCGTATAGATATGTAAATCAGACCTGCTTCTACAGGAGTTTTCTGTATGAGGCTACAGGACAAAACCTTTGAGCCATGATCGCCAACCAGACCGATTGGAGGACACCTATTTGTGATTACTCTCAATCTGTGAAAAGATCGGATAAGAGCTTTTTGTTTTTGACCTTGCGAGGTCGCTTTAAAATACGATAGCTACATATAAAATAAAAATAAATTGGCCAAAATATTAAGGCCCAAGGGAGAAACAAGCCTATGCGTGAATTTGATTATATCATTGTCGGGGCGGGCAGCGCAGGCTGTGTTCTGGCCAATCGGTTGAGTGCAGACCCGTCTGTCTCTGTCTGTCTGATTGAAGCCGGCAAGAAGGATAAAAGCCTGTTGATCCGCATGCCCGCCGGTGTCGGCAATATTATTGGTACCGCCAGTGCCCTGAATTGGGGCTTTGACACCGAGCCGCAGGAACATATGGAAGGGCGCAAGCTTTTCTGGCCACGCGGCAAGGGCTGGGGTGGGTCATCCTCGATCAATGGCATGATTTATATTCGCGGTCATGCCCGTGACTATGATCAATGGCGGCAAATGGGGCTGACCGGTTGGGGGTTTGCCGATGTACTGCCATATTTTCGCAAATCCCAACATTATGAGGAAGGCGCAGATGCCTATCATGGCGAGGCTGGGCCTTTATGGGTCTCTAACAGTCCTTTAGATAATCCGCTTTATCGCGCTTTTATTCAAGCGGGCAAGGAGGCTGGATACCCCGTCACACCAGACTTTAACGGGCAGCAGCAGGAGGGATTTGGCCCCTATCAGCGCACCATTCGCGATGGTGAGCGCTGGAGCGCCTCTTTTGCCTATTTGCGCCCAGTTGAAGACATTCGCCCTAATTTGACCGTGATTTCCACCGGGCTTGTCAGCCGTGTATTGGTTGAAAAGGGCCGCGCCACAGGGGTTGAATATGTTCAGGGCAAAGGCAAACAAGCCCAGTCGGTCAAAGCTCGTCAGGAAGTCATCCTGTGCGCGGGCGCTGTGCAATCCCCGCAAATTCTGCATTTGTCGGGCATTGGACCTGCCGATCAACTTAAATCCAAAGGCGTAGAGGTGGTTGCAGATCATCCGCAAGTCGGCGAGAATTTACAGGATCATCTGGACATTGTTGTCAGTCATGAAATGACCCAGCCGCTTTCAGCTTTCCGATTGATCAAGGGCTGGCGGCGCGCCCTGGTTGGCCTTGATTATGTGTTTCGCAAAAAAGGCCCCGGACGCGACAATTTCCTGCAAGCGGGGGCATTTCTTAAATCCCGCGAAGGGTTGGACCGCCCGGATATTCAACTGCACTATGTGAATGCGCTGTCCTATAATCATGCAACAGAAACGCCGAATATGGATGGGTTTATGATCCATGCCTGTCAATTGCGTCCGGAAAGTCGTGGCACAATTGGTTTAAGATCGGCGGACCCTTTTGATACACCAAAAATCGATCCCAATTATCTGGCCACAGAAGAAGACCGGCGGGTGATGCGCGAAAGCGTCAAAATGTTGCGTGATATACTCGGACAAAATGCGCTCAAGCCCTATCGCGGGCCGGAACTGAAACCCGGCGAAGCGGTCAAGAGCGATGCCGAAATTGATGCCTTTGTGCGCAAGAATGGCGAAACGATCTATCACCCGGTTGGCACCGTACGT
>JARFRJ010000129.1 GCA_029287305.1 Hyphomonas sp.
AAGGGGGAAAATATCATGATGCGCCCCATAGAGTGCTGGGCGCATCAGATCATTCATACCGGCATCGAGAATTAAAAAGTTCCGATCTGAGGCAGGCTTTTCATAGACAATTTGACTGATCATTATGCCTGCATTTCCAGCAATGACCCGGCCAGGCTCTATGATAAGCTGAACCGGTAAATCTGCGATCACCTCACGTACCATCCGGGCATAGTCAGCCGGGGAGGGCGGTTGTTCGGCCTGCGTATAGGGGATGGCCATGCCGCCGCCAAGATCAATGCGGGAGATCGCATAGCCTTCACAGATGAGGCTTTTGGCGAGGCGAACCGTCTTTTCAAAGGCAAGCCGCATAGGCTCCAGGGCGCCAATCTGAGAGCCGATATGCACATCGACACCGACAGGTAAAAGGCCAGGCAGATCGCGGGCACGGGCATAAAGGCCAGGCGCGTCTTCCCAGGCGACGCCAAATTTATCGCCCTTTTTTCCTGTCGAAATATTGGGATGCCCGCCAGCTTGGACATCCGGATTGACGCGCAGCGCAATCGGAGCCGATTTATTCAAACGTGTCGCGACAGAAGACAGCATGTCCAGCTCTGCCGCACTTTCCACATTAAACTGATGAATGCCGGTTTTGAGCGCCATCTCCATTTCCGCTGCAGTTTTACCGACACCGGAAAAGACAATTTTCTCTGGCGCAATGCCCGCTTTCAAAGCGCGGTAGAGCTCGCCCCCGCTGACAATATCTGCGCCGCACCCTTGGCGGGCGAGCGTGCGCAAGACGGCCAGATTGCCATTGGCCTTGACCGAATAGGCTATCAGCGCCTCTATATCCTTAAAGGCGGCCGCAATAACATGGGCATGGCGGGTCAAAGTGGCGGTAGAATAGACATAAAGCGGCGTGCCGACAGTGTCGACCAAGGCTTTCAGCGCCACATTTTCGCAATGCAGATGTCCATCCTTATAAGTAAAATGATGCATGTCAGAGGGTCTTTTTATTGGCTCTAGGGCGTATCTGTTTCAACCTCTTGATCGTCTTTATCCTCAGTGTCGTCTGTCTCCGCCTCATCGGCGCTTTCTGGGCTGGCCTGCGGGGCAGGAAGGGCGGCCTCTAGGGGCGCGCTCATAATGGTCGTGGTGGGGGCCGCTTTGGGAACCTCGCCTAAGACCGATTCCGATTGTGTGTCTTCAGGGCTTGCCGCCTCCTCAATCGTTTCGGTCCCTGTCTCAGGCGCGGTTATACTGGGCAGGAGAGGGGCGGGACGTTCAAGATTGCCGCGCACACCGCAGGCCGATAGGGTGAGCGCGAGAGCGGCAGCGCCAAGGGTTACTGTCAAAGGGCTTGCCGGAAGGCTTGCCAAAGGGCTTTTCAGAGCGGAATTAGGTTTCATCTGTTTCTCCTGAAGGGTCTGTAAATCTGTCTTGCATGAGGCGAGTTTTCCATGCCTCAACCTGTTCAGCAACCCGTATCGGTGCGGTGCCTCCATAAGATGTACGACTGGCGGCTGACGCGTCAATAGTGAGCACAGAATAGACATGATCTGTGAGTTGCGGGCAGAGTGTCTGCATTTCGTTCAGATCAAGATCGGCCAATTCCAGCGTTTTCTCATCGGCTAAAGCCACAATCCGTCCTGTAATATGATGGGCCTCGCGAAAGGGCATGCCAAGCTCGCGCACGAGATAGTCGGCCAGATCCGTGGCGGTGGAATAGCCTCTGGCAGCGGCCTTGGCCATTGTTTCGGGATGAAACTCTATCGTTTCGATCATGCCCGCCATGGCGCGGGCGCACAGCGCAAAACTGTCAAAAGCCTCAAAGGTCAGGCGTTTATCATCCTGTAAATCCTTGGCATAGGCTAGCGGCAAGGCTTTCACCGCGCTTTGCAGAGCCATGAAAGAGGCGGTCATAAGACCTGCCTTGGCCCGGACAAGTTCAGCGGCATCCGGATTGCGTTTTTGCGGCATGATAGAGGAGCCTGTTGACCAGGCATCACTAAGCCGGGCAAAGTCAAACTGAGCCGAGGTCCACAGCACAATCTCTTCGGCCAGACGCGATAAATGCGTTGCCGATATAGACAGGGCTGCTAGGCATTCTAGGGCAAAATCACGCGAGGCTACAGCATCAAGGGAATTGGCCATGGGGTGGTCAAAGCCGAGCGCCTCTGCGGTCATATGCCGATCAATATCAAAGCCTGTTCCGGCCAGAGCGCCAGCACCTAGGGGGCACTCATTCAGGCGTATTGCAGCATCGCCAAAGCGCTCTCGGTCGCGGGCCAGCATTTCAATATAGGCGAGGAGGTGATGACCAAGGGTGATCGGCTGGGCGGTTTGCAAATGGGTAAAGCCCGGCATGAGGGTTGAAATATGCGCCTCGGCCTGGCCGAGCAGAGCCTCTTGAACGGCTTCCAAATGGTCACAGGCGTCGCTGAGAGCCGTTCGGCACCAAAGCCGGAAATCCGTAACGACCTGATCATTTCGCGAGCGCGCTGTGTGTAGACGGCCAGCCGCCTCGCCGATCAAATCCTTGAGCCGCGCCTCAATATTCATATGGATATCTTCCAGCGCTCTGGAAAAAGGAAAACGGCCTGCTTCAATTTCCGCCTCTATCTGAGTGAGCCCCTCCGGTATCGACTGATGATAGGTTACTGTCAGAATACCCTGTGAGGCCAGCATTTTCGCTGGTGCTTTTGAGACGGCAATATCCTCGCCCGCCATGCGCTGCTCGACATCACTAGTGGC
>JARFRJ010000141.1 GCA_029287305.1 Hyphomonas sp.
GCATAAGGGGTTTCTTTAAATGTCTGCAAGGCGCTCTCAAGAGCGACAAAATCAATGCTTGTGCCGAAAAGAAAGGTCCACAGGACAAGTGCGCTCACCGCCAGAATAAGGCAGAGAGGTAGAATTGTACGATTTGAAAAGAAGAGCCGCATGAGAAAGCCGCTTAATCAGGCACGGAAAATCCGGCCTCTTTGAGCATATCGACACTCATAGTCCAGAGCTGGTCAGCTTTTTGGCTGTCACAAATCCAGTCTCGAGCATGTTCCCAGCGCTGGCTATCTTCAGCCGCCAGAAAGGCAATATCGCAATCTTCACAATATAGCCCACCCATCCCCTCAAGCTTGCCTGATGTTGCAGCCCAAACGGCCGTGGAAGCGCCTTGTTCAGGTGTTTTGAAGATTTTCTGAACAGCATCCGGGACCGTGCCATCGGCATTCTTCCAGCCCATGGCGACCATTTCCTCATTCGATAAATGTTTTTGCAAGGGGGTAAATATTCCGCCTGGATGGACGGAAAAGGCGCGAATATCATAATCACGCTCGCGGGCATCAAAACCAAGAGCAAAAAGCGCATTGGCAGATTTTGCTGAGGCATAGGCCTGCCATTTATCATAGGGCGTATCGTGATAATGCGGGTCAGCCCAATTCACATCGCCGCGAATATGCGCGGTGGAAGATAATTGCACCAGTCGCGCGCTCTGGCTTTTGCGCAGACTGTCCCTCACGCCCAATGTCAACGCCATATGCCCCAAATGATTAACCCCGAATTGGGCTTCCCAATTTGGACCAATACGGGTTTCAGGACAGGCCATAATCCCAGCATTATTGATCAAGATGTCGAGACTGCGACCCGTGTCCATATAATCGACTGCAAATTTGGAAACGCTGGCAATATTTGCCAGATCCATTTCGGCGATTTCAATATCGCCCTCTATCGGGGCCAGCGCGGCCTCGGCAGCATCCACCCGGCGAGCCGGCACAGTCACCCGTGCGCCAGCCCCCGCAAGCGCCCGGACCATTTCAAGACCTATGCCCGAATACCCCCCCGTCAGAATAATATTTTTCCCAGATAAATCCAGGCCCTCCAAAACGTCTTTTGCTGTGGATTTCGGGAAGAAGCCGGACCCGATCGGTCGCTGGGCAGTATAAGTCATTGTAAAGTCTCCTTAAAGACATGAGGCTTATGATTATTATCTATGTTCCAGCCCCTCAAACAAAACCCCATGGGCAAGACATTCTGCGCGCCCGCCTCGCAAAAGTTCACCGTTAAGGGGCGATCCGTGAAGAAGGACAAATTCTCAGCCAAGTCTCCCCAAAGGCGATCAGATCGGGCGGGCACCCGTGGTAAAACAATTCTTTCTGACATATGTGTGACATGTGTTTACTGTAAATATGACGAGGCGTTTTGATTTTCAGGATAAGGCGTCTATATCTTTTAACAAGACCTCATTTCAGCACACTAAAAGGATTTCAACATGCTACGTTCTGTCTCCACTCTCATTGCGACCCTAGCCATGACAGCCTGCGCAATTGCCGCAGAACAAAGCTTTGAGGAAGCCAATAGCGGCCTATACGAGCTTG
Source organism: Hyphomonas sp. (assembly GCA_029287305.1). Taxonomy (GTDB): domain Bacteria; phylum Pseudomonadota; class Alphaproteobacteria; order Caulobacterales; family Hyphomonadaceae; genus CALLCD01. The sequence continues at coordinate 1,581 of JARFRJ010000141.1, forward strand.
AGACAACACATGCCTCCTTAATATGGCGGGTCAAACATCAGGGCCTGTCCTATTATAC
>JARFRJ010000182.1 GCA_029287305.1 Hyphomonas sp.
CAGCACGTTAACCGCTTCCATATCAATGTCCGGACCTTCGGCGCGACAAGATATCGCCGCGCCCCCCACACCGCGAAAACTGAGGCTTTGATCCTTGCGCTTTAGCGCATCCATAACTTCCCCGGCAAAAACATCTCCGGACGGGTCCGGCGCGGTGATATAGACAGAGCTCATTGATCAGGACATATCTGAGGAAGGCGAGGCAGAAGCCTCCAGACCGATGATGAACAATCCGGCTTGATTAGCAGCCTCTATGGTTGCCTCGCGGTCCAGAATGAGGCTGCTGCCCGCTTCCAGGCCAATACCGCAAAGACCCGCAGCGCTGGCTTTGGCGATGGTTTCTGGTCCGATAACAGGCAAATCCACCCGCCTTTCCTGATCTGGCTTGGCACATTTAACAAGGACGCCGCGCCTATGGCTCAAAGTCCCGCGCACCGTTAAGGGAAGCTCTGTAATGCGGTGCAACATATGATCTGTGCCTTCCTGCGCTTCGACAGCCAAGACAAGACCTGCACAGACAACACAGCCCTGCCCGATATCCTCTGCACCCATCAGGCGAGCAATATGCAGCGCGCGGTCCAGATCGGCCTTGTCCTCGGTTGTAGGCCTTTGCGCAGTCAGAACGCCCGCCGGGCATAAAAGCGCTTCATAAAGAGTTTCTGCGCCCTGGACGTTAAAGCCCTCATCTTGAAAAATCTGAATGACCGCGCGCATTAAGGCATCATCCCCATCTGTCGCGGCGGTAATGATCCTTGGCAAAACAGATTGCCCATAAGCATCCAGATCCAGCTTGGAAAAATCAAGCCGATGAATATAACCGGCAAAAATCACCTCTGTGCAGGCTTGATCTTTCAGCCAATCCATAGCCCGGCCCATATGTCCGATATTCAGGTCTATGCCCGGATAGTCTTGCAAGTCTTGCGCGGCCAAGCCGTCCAAGCGAATGATGGAGACCTGTTTGCCTTGCCGGGTCAAATGCGCGGCGATTTCAATCGGCAAACTGCCTTCGCCGGCAATCAATCCAATTGGCGCTATCGGGTCAGTCATGCTGTCTGAACAAGAGATTGTTTGTCATAGGCTTCTATAAATTCCAGAATATGGCCGACTTCCTCAGAGCCCGAAAATGCTGCACGCGTATCCGCAATGCGTTCAGAAAATGACCCTTCATGCGCAAACAGGATACGATAAGCATTGCGCAATGTGCGTATAGCCTCGCGCGAATAGCCTCGCCGCTTTAAGCCGACCAAATTAAGGCCGACAAGTTTCGCCCGGTTTCCACTGACATAGCCATAAGGGATAATACTGGCCGTGATAATCGCCCCGCCGGCTGAAAAAGCGTGTCGACCAATGCGCGTATGCTGTGCGATAGCGACCACCCCGCCCAGCCAGACCTGTTCTTCAATATGGACATTGCCCGCCAAAGTGACCTGATTGGCAAACACGCATTTATCACCAACATAGCAATCATGGGCAATATGGACACCGACCATCATCAGGCAGTCCGCGCCAATAAAGGTCAAACCATTCTGCAATTTTGATCCGGCATGAACCGTAACATGTTCCCTGAGAATGGTGCGGGCGCCAATCTCAACCCGGCTATTTGGCAGAGCTTCAAAGCCTATAATTTGCGGCTGTGCGCCTATGACGGTGCCGGAGAAAACTTCGCAGTCCGGCCCCAAATATGTACGCCCTGTCAGGGTAACCGCGCTATGCAGAACACTGCCAGCTTCAATGACCACATCCGGACCAATCACGCAATACGGCCCAATACGCGCCGTATCGGCAATCCGGGCCCCGGGCTCAATAATCGCAGTGGGATGGATATCAGCGCTCATGCGACCGGCTTTTCCTTGACTGACGTTTGAGCCATACTACGCTGCGACGCCATTCCTGTATCGGTTGGGCCGGACTGCCCGCCCAGACTTCACCGGCAGGAATATCCGTATTGACATTTGTTCCGGCGGCAATTTTAGCATCCGCACCAATCCTTACATGATCGACAATCCCAACGCGTCCGCCCATTTGCACACGGTCCCCAATGTTTACAGAGCCTGAAATCCCGCCATAGGCCGCCATGACGACATGCTGACCAAGTACAGTATTATGCCCGATATGGCACATATTATCGATTTTGCTGCCCATGCCGATATGTGTATCCCCCAATACACCGCGATCAATACAGGAGTTCGCGCCAAGCCAGACATTATCGTGAATAATGACCCTGCCAAAATGCGGTATATTCTGCGGGCCATTTTTGCCGTGAATCAGGCCAAAACCGGCTTCTCCGATACGCGCGCCTGCCTGAATGTGCACATGATCTGTGATCAGGGCGAAGGCGACGCTTGCCTGCGCCCCGATCCGACAATGCGCCCCAATCTCGACACCTTGAGCGATGACAGCGCCGGCCTCAATCTGCGTATGCGCGCCAATGGAAACATTCGGTCCAAGGGTTACATTCGGCCCAATCCTTGCGCTTTGATGAATATGCGCCCTATCACTATCACCGTCGGTGAAAATTTGTTCCCTTTTAACAAGGTGATGGGAAAGTGCATAAAAGGCTTGTTCAGGGTTTTTAACCTGTAAAACTGGGCCGAGATTAGCGAGTTTGGGAGCCAGTGCGGGCGTGGTCAGGC
>JARFRJ010000211.1 GCA_029287305.1 Hyphomonas sp.
TGAAGGGCGAAACCCGCACGCCTGAATTTCTAAAGCTGAACCCGGTGGGTCAAATTCCACTGGCTCGCTGGCCGGATGGGCGCTCTTTGACCCAGTCCAATGCGATTATCTGGTGGATGGCGCAAGAGACCGCCAGCCCACTTATCCCCGCAAATGCCTTTCAGCGCGCGCAAATGCAATCCTGGCTTTTTTGGGAACAATACTCTCATGAAACCTCAATCGCGGTGCGCCGGTTTCGCAAGCATTATCTGCACCTTCCCGATGCAGAGATTGATCCGCAATTGAAGATAAAAGGCGAGGCGGCTCTGGCGATCCTGAACAGGCAGCTTTCCGATACTGAGTATCTGGTCGGGGAGGGGATGACGCTGGCCGATATTGCGCTGGTTGCCTATACGCGTCTGGCGCATGAAGGCGGCTTCACGCTTGACGATTATCCAAGTGTCCTGGCCTGGATCACCCGTATTGAGACAGATTTGGGGCTGGCGCCCTTGTCTACAAACTCCAAGAATGAGGCAGTCTAATGTATCGCTATGATGAATTTGATCATAAAATGGTGTCCGAGCGCGTTGCCGAGTTCAGAGGGCAGGTTGCCCGCCGCCTGAGCGGTGAGATCACCGAGGCGCAGTTTAAGCCGCTGCGCCTGATGAATGGTGTCTATCTGCAAATGCATGCCTATATGCTGCGGATATGCATTCCCTATGGCCAGCTTTCTTCGCGGCAATTGCACCGTCTGGCAGATATCGCGCGCGATTATGATCGCGGCTATGGGCATTTTACCACACGCCAGAATATCCAGTTTAACTGGATTGCCCTGAAAGATATACCCGACGTCCTCGCCAAGCTGGCCGAGGTGGAAATGCATGCCAATCAGACCTCTGGAAACTGTATCCGCAATACCACCTCAGACCCTTTTGCAGGCGCGGCTCAGGATGAGATTGAAGACCCGCGCCTCTGGTGTGAGATTATCCGCCAATGGTCGACTTTCCATCCTGAATTCAGCTATCTGCCGCGCAAGTTTAAGATCGCTGTGACGGCGGCAGAGCATGACCGCGCGGCGATCCGCTTGCATGATATTGGGCTGAAAATGGTCGCCAATGAGACAGGGGAGGTGGGCTTTCGTGTCTATGTCGGCGGCGGTCAGGGACGCACCCCGCATATCGCCCCGCGCATCCGTGACTGGGTCTCCAAGGGCGAGCTCCTGTCCTATCTGGAAGCGATTATGCGCGTTTATAATCGCTTTGGTCGGCGGGACAATAAGTATAAGGCGCGGATTAAAATTCTCGTTTCGGAAATGGGCGCTGAGGCATTCGGTAAAGCCGTTGAGGCAGAATTTGCCGCGCAAGGTCGGCAAGAAAAAGTGACCCTGCCCGAGGCTGAAATCGCCCGCATTGCGGCCTATTTCGCCCCGCCTGATCTGGTTGACGTCAAATCTGAACCCGTTTTGGACGATATTTGCGCAAGCGATCCGGGGTTTGCCCGTTGGTATAGCCAAAATACGCGCCCGCATCGTGCGCCCGGCCATCGCTCTGTCACTATCAGCCTGAAGCCGGAAGGCGTTCCACCGGGCGATGCCACAGACGCGCAAATGCGCGCTATTGCTGATCTGGCTGAAGCTTTCGCCCATGATGATATCCGTGTCACACATGAGCAAAATCTGGTCCTTCCACATGTCAGGCAAAGCGATCTGAAGACGCTCTATGAGGGTTTGAAAATAGCTGGTCTTGCCACGGCCAATGCCGGGCTCATATCTGATATGATTTGCTGCCCCGGCCTTGATTATTGTAATCTGGCCAATGCCCGCTCCATCCCGCTTGCCGCCGATATACAGGCCGCTTTCGCCGATATAGAAGAAGAGGCCGATATTGGTGAGCTGAGCGTGAAAATCTCCGGCTGTATCAATGCGTGCGGACATCATCATGCCGGACATATCGGCATATTGGGCGTTGATCGAAAGGGCGAGGAGTATTTTCAAATCCTGTTTGGGGGGCGCGCCGATGAACAGGCCGCGCTGGGCAAAATTGCTGGCCCCGGCCTGAAGCAGGAAGATGTGCCGGCCGCATTGCGCCGCGTTGTCGCGCTTTATCGCGATGTGCGCACGGGCAAGGCCGAACGCTTTATCGACACGCTGGAACGCCTTGGCGCTGACCCTTTTAAGGAGGCGCTTTATGCTGCTGATTAAAGATCACCATATCGCTGATGACATATGGGTCCATATCCCCGATACCGAGGCGACACAGGCCGGGAATATAACCGTCTCTCTGGCCCGGTTTCAGGCCGAGCGGGATGCATTATTGGCGCGCGGCGAACCCCTTGGCGTGCGCCTATTGCCAGAGGATGACCCGTTCGATCTTGCTTCTGATCTCGCCCCTGATCTGGCCTCTTTATCGCTGATTGAGATCAGCTTTCCCAAATATACCGATGGGCGCGGCTATAGCCAAGCCCAGCTTTTACGTCGCCGTCTTGGCTATAGAGGTGAGCTTCGCGCTGTCGGGGATGTTCTGCGCGATCAGCTCCTGATCATGCTGCGGTCCGGGTTTAATGCGTTTTGTATCCAGAATACCGACCTTGCCGGATTTCAGGCCGCCCTGTCTGAATACAGCCATGCCTATCAGCCAGACGCTCGCCCAGACGCATTTTCCATTTTTGAGCGCCGCCATGAAGGAACATAATAAGATGGCCTTTACCTCTATCAAGCTTGATCTGGAGGAGACAGTGGAAGAGCGGCTATCGCGCCTGAACAGCGAGCTTGCCGATGCCTCTGCGCAGACAATTTTGAGCGTTGCGATGCTGCGCGAATGGGAGGCAGGGATCACCTATATCTCTTCTTTTGGCGCGGAGAGCGCGGTCATGCTCGCCCTGATTAGCGATATCAATCCAGCCCTGCCGATTATTTTCTTTGATACCGGCATGCATTTTCCGCAAACGCTGGATTATCGCGATATGCTGATTGACCGGCTCGCTCTGACAGGGGTTGAAACCAAAACACCTAGCCAAGAGGATTTGGCCGCAAAAGACCCGAAAAACATCCTCTGGAAAAGCAATACGGATGCCTGTTGTGATATTCGCAAAGTGCGACCTCTAAGGCCCGCGCTCACAGGCTATGAGGCCTGGATTACCGGGCGCAAGCGCTTTCATGGCGGCGCGCGGTCCGCCTTACCGATTTTTGAGCATATGGACGGCAAATTTAAAGTGAACCCATTGGCCGGATGGACGCCGGATGATGTCGATCTGTTCCTAGAACATCGGCTGCTTCCAAAACACCCCCTAATGGCGCAAGGCTATCCCTCCATTGGCTGCTGGCCATGTACCTCCCCGGCCTCAGACCCGCAAGATATGCGCTCCGGTCGCTGGATGGGTCAGGATAAGAGCGAATGCGGCCTACATGTCGAAAAAGCGGCCCGCCCAAGAGTTTTTTAA
>JARFRJ010000220.1 GCA_029287305.1 Hyphomonas sp.
ATACTGGGCTGCGTGGTAAGTTCGGTACCTCTCAGAGCCCCACTATTCAGCCAGCCAAAGCCGCAATCGCATACCCAGTTCGGTCGCGTATCCCATACCCGCATGGCTGATGTCGCCAGACGTGTCCACAATGAAAGTAGCCGGCACACCACTGACACCCCAGCTGCGCGCGATCTCACCGTCCTCATCCATCAGGACCGGCATCACCAGGCCTTGCTCGATTAGATATGCATTGATCTCTTCGGCCGAGCCCGATGTGGTCGCGACGGTCATCACCGGCAGGTCAGCCGCGATACTGGCGATACTGTCCTGTTCTACCCGGCAGACCGGACACCAGCTGGCCCAGAAATGCACCAGAAACGGCCCCTCTGCCGGATCGAGTTGATACGGGCTGCCGTCGGCAAGATGGCCGACCAGTGACGGGGCCGGCCCCTTGACCAGGTTCCGGGCCTGAAAAATGTCCCCGTACTTGGCGCTTTGTTTCGCTCGCGTGACTTTGTGAATGAAGAAACAGAGCTTGTGATTATCGTCACCCCATATCTGGTTGATCCAGCCGCTCCAAGTGAATTTAAAACCCCGGATGCGGGCTTTGTCAGCGCCAGCGACAGTAAAACCATCCTTTTAGGCAAGTTGAACGCCATGTATGGCGATGCGGACAAGCCGGTTCAATCAGAGCAATATTCAGCGCCTATCGGCTTTATCGAGGAATAGGAGACCCCCATGAAAAAGCAATATTTTACATTTTCAGCCCTTATGATGAGTATGTGCACCGCCTTGGCTTCCTGCGCCTCTAGCGTTCCTTATGAAGTGGCGAGCAAAAGCCCGCTGGAGCGCATTCCAATGAATGTTGCTGAACAGGTTGAAATCTTGGAGATTTTTCTGGACCCGAATGCCAGCCAAATTACCTTGTATGACCGTCGGCTGATCCATGATTTCTTTCGAACCTATAAGGATCGTGGCCACGGACCCGTTCAAATGGTGCTGCCCGAAGGTACAGAAAATCAACAATATGCGGTCAGCGCTGTCGCTGAAGCGCGCGCCATCGCCTATAATGCCGGTGTCTCCTATGAAATGATTTCTGGCGGCGCGCGTTATGATGGACGCCCGAGCATTGTGATGTCGTTCGTGACTTATAGAGCGATCAAGCCAGATTGCCCGGATTTCACGCAAATCGATGCCTCCTATACAGGCTCAAATGAAGCTATGCCGAACCTTGGCTGCGCGCTGCGGACAAATATAGCCGCGATGATTGCTGATCCAGCCGACCTGCTCGGCCAGCGTCCCCTTGACCCAACCGATACATTGCGACGTCAGAGCGTGATTGAAAATTACCGCGCTGGCGAGCCAACCGCAGCGAGCCGAAATGAAGGCGAGTCCGGAATCATTACGGAATAAGCCCGAACGCATTTTCTCATGGAAGGATATGACATGACCAATGATGGTAGATCTTTTATCGAAAAGTCATCACAAATGGGGCAGAGCTCAACCTTGCCCTCAGGCTTTGAGAGCAGAACGAACGCGGCTGATTTTAGTGGCGGCGACAGAACCATTCCGGCCATTTCTATCAAAGTGTTCTATGAACGCTCGGAGACGGCCCAGATTGTTAAAACGGCGGCCAGTGACCGTCGCATGAAACAGGCAAGCCTGGAATGTATCGCGGGCGGGCTTTCGACAGCGATTGAATATCTAAGCGCCAATATCACGCCTAATCTTTTGATTATAGAATCAAATTTGCCATCGAATGAAATGCTTACGCAAATCGACATTCTGGCACAGTATTGTGATTCAGATGTTGAGATTATGGTGATTGGCGCGGTGAATGATATCGTTCTCTATCGCGAATTGATGGCGCGCGGGGTCAGTGAATATCTTGTCCCGCCTTTGCAGCCTTTGCAGCTTTTACGTGCGATTTCCAAACTGTTCTCAAACCCGGAAACACCGTTTCTCGGTCGCTCTATCGCAACCATCGGAGCAAAAGGCGGCGTCGGCTCATCAACTATTGCTCATAATCTGGCCTGGGCCATTGCTGAGAACATAAAACTTAATACAACTTTGATGGACCTTGATCTGTCTTTTGGAACAACCGCATTGGATTTCAATCGAGATGGACCGCAAAGCGTGGCCGATGCCTTATTGGCACCAGAACGCGCCGATCAAGCCATTATAGCGCGTCTTTTAACGCCAGCGACGGAGCGATTATCCCTGTTCACCGCCCCGGCAACTGTCTCACAAGAGTTTGACATTTCCCCAGAGGCTTTCGATACGGTGATCCAAGCGGTGCGAAATACCGTCTCACATCTTGTTCTGGATTTGCCGCATAGCTGGAATAGCTGGGTCAAGGACAGCCTTGTCAGTGCGGATGAAGTGATCCTAGTTTGTCAACCGGATCTTGCCTCATTGCGCAATGGAAAGAATTTGATTGATCGGCTGAAAAGCGAACGGCCAAATGACTCAGCCCCGCATCTTGTGATGAACATGGTCGGCATTCCCAAACGCCCTGAAGTCCCTTTAAAAGACTTTGCGACGGCGATCGGGGTCCAGCCAACACTGGTCATTCCTTATGATCCGACCGTCTTTGGCACGGCGACCAATAATGGACAAATGATTTCAGAGTATCAACCAGAGAGCAAATCAGCCCTGCTTATGGATGAACTGGCCGGCCTTATGACAGGCAAGACTGCGCAAACTGAAAAGAAGTCTTTCTTGCAAAAACTTCTGCGTCGCTAAGAGTAGTAAAGGAATAAATTATGGCTTTTGGAAAACGTCCTGCGGGGCAGGTCAACCAGGCTCCGGTAAATAATACGCCCGGCCTGGCACATATGCCGACACCAGAACCCCAGGCAAGACCTCACAATCCTGCGCCGGAGGCAAGGCAAGCTGTTCCGGCGGATATTTCTGCGTCCGCTAAGGCGGATATATCTGGCGCGCAAACGGCTTCAGCCTCTGCGCTGATCGCGGCAATGAGCAAGCCTGAACAATATGTTGAGCCTGTCAAAAGCCATAGCGATGAATATTACCGGACCAAGGAGACGATTTACAATACTTTGTTGGACACGATAGATCTTGGCCAATTGGCGCAGGTTGACGCTGTTGAAGCCCGCCAGGAAATTCGAGAAATCATTACTGAAATCATCACGATCAAAAATGTGGTCATGTCCCTGACAGAGCAGGAGATAATCCTAGAGGACATCTGTAATGACGTGCTCGGATTTGGGCCTTTAGAGCCTTTATTGGCCCGCGATGACATTGCTGATATTATGGTCAATGGCGCGAACACAACATATATTGAAGTTGACGGGAAAATACAGCGCACCAATATCCGCTTTCGTGACAATGCAGAGCTGATGAATATCTGTCAGCGCATTGTCTCCCAAGTGGGTCGCCGCGTTGATGAATCCAGCCCGGTCTGTGATGCCCGCCTGATGGACGGCTCCCGGGTCAATGTGATCGCCCCGCCTTTGGCCATTGACGGTCCCACCCTGACCATTCGTAAGTTTAAAAAGGACAAATTACGCCTTGATGATCTGGTTAAGTTCGGGTCGATTTCACCGGCAGGCTCCCGATTGCTGAGCATTCTTGGCCATTCACGCTGTAACATCCTGATCTCAGGCGGAACCGGTTCAGGTAAGACAACGCTGTTGAATTGCCTGACCGCCTTTATTGATCCAAGCGAGCGGGTGATCACATGTGAAGATTCGGCGGAATTGCAATTGCAGCAGCCGCATGTCGTTCGCCTTGAAACCCGCCCCCCTAATATTGAAGGCAGCGGCGAGGTTACCATGCGTGATCTTGTTAAAAACTGTCTGCGGATGCGCCCTGAAAGAATTATTGTCGGTGAGGTCCGGGGACCGGAAGCCTTTGACCTGCTGCAAGCCATGAATACAGGCCATGATGGGTCTATGGGCACGCTGCACGCCAACTCCCCGCGAGAGGCCTTGTCGCGTGTGGAATCAATGATCACAATGGGTGGGTTCTCTTTGCCACAGCGAACCATTCGGGAAATGATTGTCGGCTCAATTGATGTGATTGTGCAAGCCTCGCGCCTGCGCGATGGCTCACGGCGAATTATCAACATCACCGAAGTTATGGGCTTGGAAGGCGATACAATTATTCTGCAGGATATCGTTACGTATGAAGTCAAAGGCGAAGATGCGGACGGAAAGTTGATCGGGGAACATCGCGGCACTGGTATCGGGCGTCCGAGATTTTGGGAACGTGCCCGTTACTTTAATCTTGAAGCCGCTTTAGGCCAAGCACTCGACGAATTAGAGGGCCATGTATGACCCAGTCTAATCTCCTAATTTATGGCGGCGCTGCGCTCGCCTTTATCGCTATCTTATGTCTTGGTTTTTTGTTTACAAGCAGCGAGGCGGACAGCGCAGCGCGCAAACGCGTCAAAACGCTCAGCAAGGGCGACACGAATGGAAATGGCAAAGCCAAGCCGGGGGATGAAATTAATCTGCGGCGGCGGGAAACCCAGAAACTTCTCGCCAAATTAAAAGATGAAGAGGGTGTCAAGCGAACCGATATCTTACCCCAGGATACGGCGTCAAAAATTGCGCGGGCCGGTCTGTCCATATCACCCAGCATGTTTTGGATATGCTCGGCTATAACAGGTCTTTTCTGCGCTTTGCTTGTCTTTATGACAGGTCTGGACAATTTGTTTATCATCAAATCCCGCACTTTAATGGCTGGGCTGGCGGGTTTGGCAGGCGGTCTGGGTCTGCCGCGCTGGGTCCTTGGGTTTCTGGAGAAAAGACGTAAACATAGGATAACCCTGCAATTTGTCGATGCTATTGATGTCATCGTTCGGGGTGTGAAATCTGGGCTCGCTTTGAATGAATGCTTACGCATGATTGCGCGCGAGAGTCCGGCGCCTCTCGGCCCTGAATTTGTGACCTTAACGGATAATCTTTCCATGGGAATGGAATCAGAGCGGGCCTTACAAACATTTTATAAACGCCTGCCCTTACCCGAAATTAATTTCTTTGTGATTGTGCTGACAATACAAATCAAGTCCGGCGGCAATCTATCCGAAGCGCTCGGCAATCTGTCTTCGGTTATCCGACAACGGCGTTTGATGCGTGAAAAAGTCAAGGCCATGTCTTCAGAGGCCAAGGCATCGGCGATGATTATTGGCGTCCTGCCCATTGCTGTCGCGATCATGGTATATTTTACCACGCCGGACTATATCATGCTGTTGTTCACAACGGATACAGGCCATTTGTTTTTACTCATCGCCGCCACCCTGATGACGACCGGCATTATGATTATGAGAAAAATGATTAATTTTGATATGTAATCAAAAGACGAGATAGGTTGGTATTGAGCATGGAAAATATAATAGGTATTCTGACAGACCCCGCATCCCTTGCGTCTCTGCTTTTGGGCGTCGCGGTTTTTGCAACTTTCCTGACGGTCATAGCGCCCCTGTTTCAGAAAGATAAG
>JARFRJ010000252.1 GCA_029287305.1 Hyphomonas sp.
GATACGCTCAGAGTAATGGCCAATACCTATACAGATTTTACCCGTCTTGGTAATGATGTGATTGTGCCTTATATCGGTGTCGGTCTTGGCGCGACGATCCCAACCGATAGCGATACAGGTGAAAGTGCTTTTACCCTCGCTCCAATTGGTGGGGTCAGCGTCCGGGCCTTTGAGCAAGTCGAGTTTTATACAGAAGGGCGCTATAATGTGACCTTTGACGACAAGCTAACAGGCAATACGATTGGTGTTGTCGGTGGTATTCGACTGAATTTCTAAAACCTGCAACGGGTTTAATCTGACGTTCAAGCGTTTGGTATAAGAGCGCGTCGGAGCAAAAGCTTCGGCGCGCTTTTTATTGGACTTTCCAGATGTATAGCTGTGCTGGATGGAAAACGAACAAGGCTTTTTGAGTTATTTTCCGGGTCTTGCGTCTTGTCTCATGTCCATAGGATCGGCATATGCTCTTTATGATCCAAATGCTTCCCTATTTTGACAAGATTAGCCTATCCGGCCCAGAGGCGCGCAGTTTTCTGGAGCGGATTATCACAAGTGACACACAGCGTCTTGCCACGCAGGCAGAGCTACCCGGCGCTTTATTAACCCCGCAAGGTAAAGTGATCGCGGATTTTATTCTGACAGGGGAGGATGAGCGCCATGTCTTGCATGTGCATCATTCAATTTCTGAAACCCTGTTTAAGCGTCTGAAACTGTTGCGCTTGCGGGCGGATGTTGCCATTGAGCTGCACTCTGCGATTACCTCCCCACCGATAGATCACAAAGCGCGGATTATGGGCGGATTGGCCGCTTTTGGGCATGATTATGGCTCGGCTGAGATTTTTCCGACCGATATAAATCTTGATAGGCGCGGCGGGCTGTCTTTCTCCAAAGGGTGTTTTGTCGGTCAGGAAGTGGCCAGTCGCATGAAACGGCGCGGTAAAATTCGTAAACGCACCTTGGTTTTAAACGCGGCAAATATGAAAGCTGGTCTGGAGGCTGGTCTTGGTATTCATGCGGGTGAGAAGAAAATCGGACAGGTGACCAGTGCCTGCGAAAATGTTGCCTTGGGTCTGATCCGTACAGATCATCTGCGTGCCGCCAGACAAATGGGTGAGGCGATCCATTGCGCAGGTCATGAGATCGGCATAGATATTCCAGATTGGCTGGAGGCGGAAATGGAGACCATGGCATGAGCGCTCAAACATCGGATTTGGCTTGTGGCTGGGCACCTGCGCATGATGACTTATACCGGGCCTATCATGATGAGGAATGGGGCGTGCCTGAATATAATTCGCGCGCACTTTGGGAGAAATTACAGCTGGATGGTATGCAGGCCGGGCTTTCCTGGATCACTATTTTGCGTAAACGGGAGAGTATACGAGAAGAGTTTGACGAATTTGATCCTGAACGCATTGCCGTGTGGGATGAGGCGCGTATCGACAAGGCTTTAAAAAACCCCGGCATCATTCGCAGCCCGATTAAAATCAAATCCTGTATTGGCAATGCCCAGGCTTTTCTTGACGCGGCTGAAAGGGGACAGGATTTTTCCGATTGGCTGTGGCATTATGTGGACGGCAAACCCATCATAGGCGCGTGGGACAATTATCGTGACGGCCCGACCCAGACGGCGATATCTGAAAGACTGTCAAAGGACCTAAAGAAGCAGGGGTATAAATTTTGCGGGCCGGTCATCGTCTATGCCTTTATGCAGGCCGTTGGCATGGTCAATGATCATGAGCTTTCATGCCCGCGTCACACAGAGCTCCAAGCTCTGGCCCGATAAATGAGCCTCTGAATGCCAGATTATCGGCAGGCTTAAGAAGCCATAATCAGGATAATCTGATCATCGTGCTGGGCAAGTGATGCAGGGAAGCGATGATAAGTCTCATCGGACATTCAGCCCGTCTTTTATCAATCCCCCGCTTCAATTTGCAAATAGGGCTCGACGCTTGCGCCGAGCAGGTCTAATCTATCTAACAAATTTTATGAAAATCAGGCCATAGGCCATTACACTTTGAAGGTGCGCTATGAAAACACCGGTTATCTCCGCAACGGGGCTGTGGACCCCCTCACAATCCGTCTCAAATGCAGAATTGGTCGCCAGCTTTAATCAATGGGTGGAAAATTGGAACACCGCTTATAGCGCTGAAATTGCAGCAGGTGAGATAGAAGCTAAAGCGGCCTCATCGGTTGAATTTATCGAGAAGGCTTCCGGCATAAAATCACGTTATGTGATTGATAAATCAGGTATTATTGATCCAGATATCATGCGTCCAAACATTCCTGAACGCCCTAATGAAGAGCCTTCCTTACTCGCCGAAATGGCGGTAAAGGCGGCCCGGCAAGCCCTAGAAGCGGCGGGCCGGAAAAGTGAGGAGGTCGATGCGGTCTTGTGCGCCTGTTCGAACCTGCAACGGGCCTATCCGGCAATTGCTGTAGAAATACAGGATTTGCTTGGCATAGATGGGTTTGGCTTTGATATGAATGTCGCCTGTTCCTCGGCCACATTCGGTATTCAGACAGCCGCCGATATGGTGCGCACGGGCAGCGCACGCTCGGTCCTTGTGGTGAACCCGGAAGTATGCTCCGCGCATTTAAACTTTACCGATCGTGATAGCCATTTCATTTTCGGTGATGTTGCGACCGCCATACTGATTGAGGCAGAAGACATCGCGCCCGCTTCCCATTGGCGCATTCTGGGTACGAATCTAAAGACAAAGTTTTCCAATAATATTCGCAATAATTTTGGATTTCTCAATCATGCTGCGCCAGAAGGGATCGGTGCGCGCGATAAGCTATTTGTGCAGGAAGGGCGTAAAGTCTTCAAGGAAGTTGTGCCCATGGTCGCGCATATGATTGTCGACCATATGCAGGTGCTGGACTTGGAAGCGGCAGATTTGAAACGGCTTTGGCTGCATCAGGCCAATGCCAATATGAACAGGCTAATTTCGAGCAAAGTTCTGGGCCGCGAGGCAAGCCCTGAAGAAAGCCCAACCGTTCTGGATACATATGCCAATACAAGTTCAGCCGGATCTATTATCGCTTTCCATAAATATTCAGGGGATTTCAAGCCCGGCGAAAAGGGATTGATCAGCTCTTTTGGCGCGGGATATTCGGCTGGGACCGTTTTTGTCGAACGCGCGGCTTGACGCGATCACATTTGTCTTAAAACGTGTGTCTGTAATCTGTATGCGGCCCTATCAGGCTTGTCGTCCAAGCTTGTCGTCCAAGCTTGTCGTCCAGGCTTGTCGCAAAGCGGGAAATTAAAATTTAACGCATTGAAAATTAAATAAAAATCATAAATATATTAAGGTGTCTTGACCCTATCAGGCCTTGGGCTCTGCCTTTTTGCGCGGCGCGGCCTTTTTGCGTGCTGTCGTTTTTGCCGGCGCTTTTTTCTTCGCCGCGGGCTTGCTTTTTACGCGAGGTTTGGCTGGTTTGGCCGCTTTTGCGGCAATCCATTCCAGCGCTTGTTCCAGCGTCACCGCATCCGGCGCTATGGTCTTGGGGATGGTGGCATTAATCTTGCCATGTTTGACATAAGCGCCATAACGGCCATCCAGAATTTGGACGTTTTGTCCATCATTGGGGTGTGCCCCTAAATCCTTAAGCACTTTGGCGGTCCCGCGCCCGGCTCCTGGATTGGCTTTCTTTTCTGCGATCAGGGTCACAGCGCGGTTCAAACCAACCTCAAAAAGCTCTTCAAAATTAGATAGATTCGCATAGGTTTTGCTGTGGTGAACATATGGGCCATAGCGGCCTAGATTGGCGATAATGGGCTCGCCATCTTCTGGGTGTTTGCCAATTTCACGCGGGAGCGACAGAAGTTTGGCGGCTAGGTCAAAGCCTATATTTTGCGGGTCAATTCCTTTGGGGACTGAGGTACGTACAGGCTTTTCCTGACCCTCACGGGTCATTTCCATATAGGGGCCGAACCGCCCGTTTTTCAGATACATGGGCACGCCGGCCTCTGGATGAAGGCCAAGCTCTTCCCCGTCAGGATTTATAACCGCCTCCTCGCTCTGTGCGGCTGAAAAAGAGCGGGTATACTTGCAGTCTGGATAATTTCCACAGCCGATAAACGCGCCGCCCCGACCAAGCTTTAAGGAAAGCTCGCCTTCCTTGCACAGCGGGCAAAGACGCGGATTGTCTTTTACCTCGCCAGTTTCTGTCTGGGCAGGAAAGACATAAGGTCCGAGCGTTTCGTTTAGCGCGTCCAGAACATGGGTGACGCGTAAATCTTTTGTCTCGTCAATATCGCTTGAAAACCGGTCCCAGAAACGGCTCAGAAAGGTTTTCCAATCCAATTTGCCATCAGAGATGATATCCAGCTCTTCTTCCAGATTAGCGGTAAAATCATATTCGACATAACGGGCAAAGAAATTCTCCAGAAAAGCGGTGACGAGGCGGCCCTTATCTTCGGGAATCAACCGTTTTTTATCCATGCGGATATAGCCGCGATCCTCAAGAGTTGAGAGGGTTGAGGCATAGGTTGAGGGTCGGCCAATGCCAAGCTCTTCGAGGCGTTTGACGAGGCTGGCTTCTGAATAGCGCGGCGGGGGTTCGGTAAAATGCTGGGACGGTTTGGCATCCATAAGATCGCAAGGCTCGCCTATTTTCAGCTTGGGCAGGCGAGCATCGGTCTCATCACTATCTTCCTCATCACGCCCCTCCGTATAAAGCCGGATAAATCCGTCAAACAGCATAACTTGTCCACTGGCGCGCAAAATTGCCCGCCTGTCTTTGGAGACTAAGTCAATCACTGTGCGCTCAAAACGAGCATCTTCCATTTGCGAGGCAACCGCGCGGCGCCAGATCAGGCCATAAAGCTTTTTCAGATCGCCCGAACCATTATAATTTTCAGGCCGCATCTCAAAATTGGTCGGGCGGATTGCCTCATGTGCCTCTTGGGCATTTTTCGCTTTGGAAGAATAGACCCGCGTTTTATCTGGTAAATATTGGGCCCCATATTGGCGTGTGATTGCGGCTCGGGCCATACTATAAGCCTCTGGTGCCATATTGACGCCATCGGTACGCATATAGGTAATATGCCCTTCCTCATAGAGTTTCTGGGCGGCTTGCATGGTGCGTTTGGCCCCAAAGCCCAGCCTGCGGGACGCATCCTGCTGCAAAGTCGATGTGATGAAAGGGGGTGGGGGGCGACGTTTGACCGGTTTGGCTTCAAGCTCTGAAACGGTATAGCCGCCCGTCTTGACCACTTGCAGGGCTTTTTCTGCCGCCTCTTGGGAGGGCAGATCAAATTTCTTCAGGGTTTTCTGATCCAGCGCATAGAGCCGGGTTTCGAAATCTACCCCGCCAGCAGCGCGTAAATTTGCTTTAATCTGCCAATATTCCTGGGTTTTGAAGGTTTCAATCTCCAGCTCTCTTTGACAGATAATGCGTAAGGCTACCGATTGTACGCGTCCGGCTGAGCGTGAGCCGGGCAATTTGCGCCACAGGACTGGTGAGAGGTTAAAGCCGACAAGATAGTCCAATGCGCGGCGTGCCAGATAAGCATCGACCAATTCCTGATTGATCGCGCGTGGATGTTTCATCGCGTCCAGAACAGCGTTTTTGGTGATCGCATTGAAAACAACGCGTTCAATTTCAACCCCTTTCAGGACGCGACGGTTTTTCAACGCTTCCAAAAGGTGCCAGGAAATGGCCTCCCCTTCCCGGTCGGGGTCGGTCGCCAGAATAAGTTTATCACTGGATTTGACGGCCTCTGCAATCTCGCGCACCCGCGCATTGGATTTTGCATCCGCCTGCCAGATCATGGCAAATTCATTGTCCGGGTCGACAGAGCCATCCTTTGACGGCAAATCACGTATATGCCCGTAAGAGGCATAGACTTTATAGTCTGATCCCAGATATTTATTGATTGTTTTCGCTTTGGCGGGCGATTCAACAATGACAATATTCATAAGCGCTTTTCCTTTGGACGGCCTCTAAGTGAGACGTGACCAAGGGCGTGTCAAGCAATTGGTGTTATCCATCTTCACGATAGGCCAAAAGCAACAGACAGCTTAGGGCGCCCAAAAGGGGGGGAATCCACGCCGCCAGCCAAACGGCAACAAGGCCATTCAGGGCCAGGCTTTTTGTAATTTCTAGGCTGACAAATAGGATCAGACCTGCGCTCAATGCAAAACCAGCCTGCACGGCGATATTACCCAGACGGGCAAGCCTAAGGCCTGCCAAAGCTCCGATAAGAGCCATGGCTGCAAACAGAACTGGCAAGGTGATCAGCCCATACCATCGAAGCTGATAAGGTGTCGCATCCAGACCGCTCAACTGAAATCGCCTGATAAAGTCAGGCAGGGACCAGAAGGTAACCGTTCTCGGCTTTAAAAAGCCATCCATCAAATCGTCCGGCCTTAGCTCAGTTTGCAAAGACATCTGCGAATACGTGATTGTGCTCTGATCGGGATAAATTTCCCGCACAGTCTCAAGCTTCCAGGACCCCTTTTCCAGGGTGGCTTGCTCTGCATTCAGGCGTCTTTTGATCATCGATCCGGTTGAAACGGACTTGGCGTCACCTCGTCTTTCCTCGAAGATTTTGACATCTCTGAGCTGATTGCCCGTCGCGTCCATGCTTTTGGCATGTATGATTCTCTGCAGGTGGGCATCGCCCTCGCTCATCCACAGGCCGGCATCTGTCGCAGATATATTGGTTTTTTCCTGATTGAGAAGCTGTGCCCGCTCATTTTCAAATTGCTTTGCCAGATTTGCACCGAGCGGGGAAATGACCATCATCGTGATCAGGCCGACAAGGCCCGCCAATATGCAGATAGGTGACAGGAAGCGCCAAGCCGAGAGGCCAGACGCACGGATGACGATCAGCTCTGCTTGAAGGCTCATTTGCCGATACGCTAAAATTGCCGCGATAAGTAAGGTAAAGGGCAGGATTTGCTCGATCAACATTGGCAGTTTAAGCGCCGAGAGATAAATCGCTTCTGCTAGGCTTAACTCTGCGCGCGTGCCGATTGTACGTATTTGCTCAATCGTATCGACCAGCCAAATGATCGACGTAATGACAAGCATAACCAGCAGAAACATTCTCAAGTTTCGGCGGAATATATAGCGCTCTAAACGCGAGGCCAACATCAGACAGGGTCCATTTCTGCGTGCGCCTGCAAAACCGGGCGCTTCAATAAAGGTTTCAGACGATGGCCTGAAAAATAGGTGAACGCGGCCAAACCTATGGTAAAAAGCGGTAATATCCATAATCCGATGTTCAAGGCCGGTAAATTTTCAGCTTCAGAGCGAAGCAGGATGTG